>JAJXSP010000055.1 GCA_021784515.1 Myxococcales bacterium
CGCCGCCGCGACCACCAGCAGCTCGCCCGCGCGCTCGGCCGCCGTCTTGCGCAGCGATTCGTCGGGATCGCTCTTTGCCACCGTCGAGAGCACGGACGGGTCGGCGATCTTCTTCAGCGCGATCCGGCGCACGCGCGCGTCGGTGTCCTTCGAGACGACGCGGACCAGCACGGCGCGATCGTCGTCGCCCAGCTGTCGCACCGCCTCGGCGCGCACCTCGGGGTCGCTGTGCCGCCAGCGGGGGCGCCAGGCGTTGAAGAAGTTGTCGAGGAAGCTCATTCGGGTCTCCGGGTTGCTCTTCGGGCCGCCTTATACCGTCGGCGGCGGTTCGGAGCAATCACTCCACCGGCCCCCCGCGCTCCCGCTCTTCGACCGCCGCCTTGTCGTCGGTGCGCTTCTCCGACGCCGCGTTCAGCCGCTCCATCGCGGCCTTCACCTTCTGCGGCGTGATCGCGTTGCCCGGGTGGAGGAAGGCCGCGCCGTGGGCCGTGGAGGCGCAGCGCCCGTCGAGGCAGGCGTCGCCCGCCGGGCAATCGTCGTTGCTCGCGCAGGGGCGGGGCGCGCCGTCGGTGGCGGGGGCGCGCTTGCAACCGGGAGCGGCGAGGGCGAGGGCGGCGAGGAGGAGGCTGATCCGCATGCGCGAACGATAGATCAACTCGCGGCCTGGGGGGGGCGGTGCGACAGCGCCCGCGGACGTGCTTCCGGCCGAGCGGCCGCGGCGCTATCATGCGGGGCCATGGCCTTCAGTCTGTCGGGCGTGGTGACGGCGTGGGGTGATCAGCCGCTGGACGCGCGCATCGTCATCGCCGCCGACGATGGGGCGATCGTCGAAACGGTCGGCGCGCTGCTCCGGCGGCTCGGGTTCGAGAGCAGCGAGCAGCGCCTCGCCGACGCCTCGGTGGACCGCCTCGCCGAGGGCGACGTCGACGTGCTGGTCGTCGAGGTGCAGTCGAACGACTCGCCCGGCCTGCGGCTGTGCCGCCGCCTGAAGAAGGACATCCGCACCCACCTCGTGCCGGTGATCGCCGTCGAGCGCGGCGACGGCCGCTCGCGGCTCCCGTCGATCGACGGCGGCGCCGATCACTGGATCGCCTGGCCGATCGCCGAGGACGAGATGGCGGCGCGGCTGCTCGCGCTCCTCCGCACGCGGAGCCTCGTGCGGCTGATCGCGGCGCGCCAGGACTCGCTGCGCCTGCGCCGCGACTGGGTGCGCTACCTCGTCCACGACCTCCGCACGCCGCTGTCCGTCACCGCCTCGAACGTCAACTTCGTCGCCGAGGAGGTCGAGGCGCGCCTGCTCGATCGCGGCGAGGTGGTGCAGGCGCTCGCCGACACGCGGGCGGCGCTCCGGCGCATGGCGGGGATGATCGACGACCTCCTCGACAACGACCGCCTGGAGAACGGGACGCTGCGGCCGCGCTTCGAGGACGTGGACCTGGGCGAGCTGGTGCAGGACACGGTGCGGTCGGTTCGCTCCTACGCCAGCGACGTGCGGCCGATCCTCGTCGGGCAGGGGCAGCGCGTGCAGCTGCGCGCCGACCGCACGCTCGTCGGGCGCGTGCTGGCGAACCTCCTCTCCAACGCGCTCCGCTACGGACCGTCGGGCAAGCCGATCCACGTCGACGTGGGCGCCGACGCGCAGTTCGGCCGCGTCGAGGTCGCCAACAGCGGCCCGCCGATCCACGACAGCGACCGCGAGCGGATCTTCCAGCCGTTCGTGCGCCTCGACGCCAGCGAGGGCGAGCCGGGCGACGCGGCGATGCGCCACGGCGCGGGGCTCGGGCTGTCGTTCTGCCGGCTCGCGGTCGAGACGCACGGCGGGCGGATCGGCGTCATCAACCGCGAGGGGCGGGTGGTCTTCCAGGTCGAGCTGCCGCTGGCGCAGCGGCGGGCGTAGCGGGCCGCGTCCCGGTCGATCGACGCAGCGTCTGTGCCAGTGCCTCGTGGACGCTCTCGGTCCTATCGACACTTCCGCCACGAGGTACTAGGCTTCCGCGTCCTCTACCGGGAAATCTGAGTTGGACGTCTGGTCCATCGCTGTTGTCTTGTGCCTCGCCGTCGTGGCGCTCGAGGTCACGGCCGTGCTGCGGACCGGGATCTCCGCGCGGCGCGGATACCTGGTCCTGCTGCTCGTCGCCGGCGCGCTGCTCGGCTACACCGTCAGCGAGCCGCGCTTTTCGAACGAAGGCGGCGGACCGTGGCCGGAGCTGGTGGCGGGCGTGCTGCTCTGCACGCTGACCGTCTTCATCCCGCGCCTCCTCGATCGCCTGATCCGCGTCGCGCTGCAGTCGCAGCGAATGGTCGCCGCCGCCCGCTTCGCGGCGGTGAAGGAGCTGCTCCAGCCGGGGCGCGCGACGACGGCGGAGCGCGAGCTGTTGGCCGACTTCGCGAGCGCCCGGGCCGGCGGCGTGGACGCGGTGATGCGTGCGCTGCGGGAGCGCCTCGCCGAGACCGAGCCCGAGGACGCGGAGCCGCTGCACGAGCGGATGATCACCACGCTCGCCTTCGCCGGCCGCTGGCGCGAAGCGGCCGCCCACTTCGAGGCGCACCCGGAGGCGGCCGAGCCGCTGCGCCACCCCGCGCTCGCCATCCAGATGGTGCAGGCCTACGCTGCGACGGACCAGCTGGAGAAGGCGGGGCAGCTCGTGCACCGGATGGAGCAGGGCGCCGGCTCCGGCGACCCGCGCGCGCAGGCGGCGCTCCAGCAGCTGCGGCTGATGTTCCTCGCCGCCGTCGGAGGCGCGCAGGGGATCGATCGGCTGCTCGGGCTGCCCGACCTCGGGCGAATGCCGCGACGGACGCGGACGCTGCTGGCGCAGGTGGCGGAGGCGCGGCGCGCGGCCGAGCCGCCGTCGGAGGAGGTGGTCCGCTTCGCGCGTTCGGTGGCCGAGCGCATGGTGGCCGAGGCGCGGAGCGCGGCGCGCGACGTGGCGCCCCGGCCGGTGGCGACGACGGCGCTGATCGCGGTGAACGTCGGCGTGTTCCTGCTGACCGCGATCCTCGCGCTGCGGCGGCTCGACGGGCCGGGCCCGCGCGCGGTGCTGGGGCAGATCCTCAAGGGTCACTCCATCCCGTTCCTCGACGGCGTGGACCTCGTGCGCATCGGCGCCAGCTTCCACGCGGCGGTGCGCGCCGGCGAGTGGTGGCGGCTGTGGAGCGCGATGTTCCTCCACGGCGGCGAGACGCTCGGGCAGGGGCTGGTGCACCTCGGGCTGAACATGTACGGGCTGTTCCTGCTCGGCTGGTTCGTCGAGCCGATGTTCGGACGCGGGCGCTTCCTCGTCATCTACGCCGTCGCCGGGCTGGTGGGGAACCTGGCGTCGGTGGTGAACCCGAATCCGGAGGCGGTGCTGTCGCTCGGCGCGAGCGGGGCGGTGATGGGGCTGCTCGGCGCGCTGCTGGTGGCGTTCCGCGCGCGACGCGGGAGCGGCGGCGAGGAGTGGCGGCGGGCGGTGCGCATCAACCTGTACGTGCTGACGGCGATCCAGCTCGGCTTCGGCGCGGTCGTGCACGTCGTCGACAACTGGGCGCACGTCGGCGGGCTGCTCGCCGGGGCGGCGACGGCGTGGCTCCTCGTCCCGGGCGGACCGATCCGCGGCCGGCTGGGCAAGGCGGCCGTCGCCCTGGCGCTGGTTGCGCTCGGCGTCTCGGCGGCGTGGTCGGCGGCGGCGGCGGCGCGCGAGGCGCCCGCGGCGACGATGGCGGCGCTGCCGCGACGCGAGGAGCGCGCGGGCGGCGTGCGGATCACCGTACCGCCGCAGGCGCGACCCGAGCGGCCGCAGGAGGAGGAGTGGCCGGGCGAGGTGGTCTACGTCGATCCGGTGGCGGGCCTGTTCAGCGCGCCGCACCTGGTCGCGCTCGAAGGGCGGAGCCTCGACGGGGCGCTCGCCGCGTGCGTGGAGCGCGACCGCGCCGCCATCCTGCGCGCGGCGCACGAGTCGCGCAGCGATCCGCCGGCGATCGACGCGGCGGAGCCTCCGTCGATCGACCGCTGGACCGCCCGCGAGCTGGACGAGGGCGGTCCCGAGGCGAAGCGGATGCTCTACTACGCACGGGCGCTCGACGCGCGGCGCGCCGTGGTGGTGGAGATCACCTTCGACGGCCGGCGGCCGATCCCGCCCGCCGCGCGCGCGGAGATCGATCGCGTGCTGGCCTCGGTCGAGGTCGATCCGGGGGCCGAGCCGCCGCGCGCACCGACGGCGAAGGCGCCCGCGCCGGCCCCGGCCTCCGACGGCGGCGCCGAGGTGCGACGCTAGTCTAGGATCGCCCCGCGAAGCGGCGCAGGCGATCGCCCGCGTAGAGGCCGGCCGCGTCGGCGCCGAGCATCCCCGCGCGGTAGCTGCGGTCGTCCACCGGCTGGAGCGCGCGCACCATCGCCGGCGTGAGCAGCGGCTCGTGACGCGCCCGATCGAGGCGCCGCACGATTGTCTCCACCGCGTCGTCGCGCCGCCGCCAGTCGAGCCGATCGAACCGCCCGAGGTCGAGCGCCGCGGAGAAGGAGCGCGGCGGTGAGGTGGGAGCGGTGCGGAGCGGGACGCGACGCCATCCCTGCCAGAACCGCATCGCGATATGGAAGTCAAGCAAAGCGTTCGATCGCCTGGATGTGGAAAGTTTCAACAAAGGTGCCGCTTGGCGGCACAGTGTAAAAGTGCCGTCTCCCTCGAATGGTGGCTTCCGCGCCCACGCGCTCCTCGTCGCCGCGCTGATCACGCCTGCCGGGTGCCGCGGCGGCCCGGCCCGCCGCGGCGCCCCGGACGCGGCGCTCGCCACCGACGGAGGAGTCGCTCCGCCGGCCGACGCCGCAGTGCGCGACGCGCTCGCGCAGCACGACGGGGCCGGTACGATCCTCGTCCGCGACGGAGGAGAGCGCGCCGACGCGGCCCCCGTTCCCACGGTCGACCTGGCGGCGTTCACGTCCGGCGTCGATCTCGCCGTCGGGACCGACGCCGACTCCGCCGACTCCGCCGACTCCGACAACTCCGACAACTCCGACGGCGGTGCGCCTCCACCGCCTGCCGGCCCGCGGCTCTCCGACGCGGTCAAGACCGGCTGCTACGGCTTCCCACAAGTCGACTTCTCGCCCTTCAACCACGCGTCGCTCGCTCCCAACGGCGACCCCATCCCCAACTTCAAGCCGGGCGATCTCGCCGTCGACGTGACCCTCCACGACCTCTGGGGCGTCGAGATCCGCCTCTCGCAGCTGCTCGCCGACAAGCCCGTGCTCCTTGTCCACGGCTCCTACACCTGCAACGTGTTCCAGGGCAACCTCCCGGCGCTCAACACGCTCGCGTCCATGTCCTGGGACGGCGGCGCCGAGCGGTGGGCGGACAAGGTGCACTTCGTCATCGTCTACACCGTCGAGGCGCACCCCGCGGCGCCCGAGGCGTGCCCCTACACCGGCGCGCCGTGGCCGAACCAGTACAGCGTCCTGCCGCAGGCCTTCACCTACGCCGACCGGCAATCCCACGCGTTCTGGCTCTCGCCCTCCCTCGACTTGAACCACGAGATCTTCCTCCTCGACGGGCTCACCCCCGGCGACGAGAACCCCGAGTGGTGCACCTACGGCGCCTGCCCGAACTGCGGCTTCCTGATCGACCGCGACGGGATCATCCGCGTCGTGCACCCCTTCCTGTCGGTCGGCGCCATGGCGAACGAGATCCGCAACCTGGTCGGCCCGTAGCGCGCCCTCTGCTATCGTTCGCCCATGATCGCCTGGCTGCGCGGGTGCGACTTTCCGCCCGTCGAAGAGGCTGACGCGGACGGCCTGCTCGCCGTCGGCGGTGCGCTTCACCCCGAGGTGCTGCTCACCGCCTACCGTCGCGGCATCTTCCCGTGGTCGTCGGCCCCGGTGGTCACCTGGTGGTCGCCCGATCCGCGCGCCATCTTCCCGCTCGACACCTTCCGCGAGCACTCGAGCGTGCGGCGCAGCATCCGCCGGGGCGGCTGGCGCTTCACCGTCGACGCCGACTTCCCGGCCGTGATGCGCGGCTGCGCCGAACTTTCACCCAGGCGCGAGGGCACCTGGATCAGCGAGCCGTTCCTCGCCGGCTACGGCGAGCTGCACCGGCGCGGCCACGCCCACAGCGTCGAGGTGTGGCAGGGCGACGATCTCATTGGCGGCCTCTACGGCGTCACCATCGGCGGCTTCTTCGGCGGCGAGTCGATGTTCCACCGCACCACCGATGCCTCCAAGGCAGCCCTCGGCCACCTCGCCCGTCGCCTCCGCGCGTGCGGTTTCACGCTCCTCGATGCGCAGGTGATGAACCCGCACCTCGCGACCCTGGGCGCGATCGAGATCCCGCGCGACGATTACCTCGCGCGCCTTCAGGCCGCGCTCCAGATCGACGCCAGCCTGACGGGAGCGTAGGCCTCTTCGACGTTGCGTCCCGCACCACGACGCGGGTAGAAAGCGGCATGTCCGAAACGCGCCGTGAACACACCTCCCACGAGCTGGCCGCCCTCGTCGAGCGCGCCAAGACCGGTGGGGCCCCGAAGTACCACGAGAAGAACGCCGCCGAGGGCAAGCTCTTCGTCCGCGAACGGATCCGCCTCCTGTGCGACGACGGCGGCCGCGACTTCGTCGAGGACGGCCTGCTGGCGAACAACCAGGCGCCCGATCTCCCCTCCGACGGCGTCGTCACCGGCATCGGCCGCATTCATGGCCGCCCGGTCGCCATCATGGCCAACGACTCCACCGTCAAGGCCGGCTCGTGGGGCGCGCGCACCGTCGAGAAGATCATTCGCATCCAGGAGACCGCCGGGCGGCTGGCCATTCCGCTCGTCTATCTGGTCGATTCGGCCGGCGCCCGCATCACCGATCAATTGGACATGTTCCCCGGCCGCCGCCACGCCGGGCGGATCTTCAACAACCAGGTCCACCTCTCGGGCGCGGTGCCGCAAATCTGCCTGCTCTTCGGCCCGTCGGCCGCCGGCGGCGCCTACATTCCGGCCTTCTGCGACGTCGTCTTCATGGTCGAGAAGAATGCCTCGATGTACCTCGGCAGTCCGCGAATGGCCGAAATGGTCATTGGCGAGAAGATCTCCCTCGAGGAGCTGGGCGGCGCGCGGATGCACTGCGAGGTTTCGGGCTGCGGCGATCTCCTGGCCAAGACCGAGCAGGAGGTGATCGCGAAGGCGCGCGACTACATCGGCTATTTCCCGCAGCGCGCCGGCGAGGCGCCCTCGGAGTCGGCCGCGAAACCCCCGAAGCCGGGCGTTCCGCGAATCGACGAGATCATGCCCGCCAATCACAACCAGTCCTTCGACGTGGTGAAGGTGATCGAGGCGCTGGTCGACGAGGGCAGCTTCTTCGAATTGAAGAAGCTCTATGCCCGCGAGATCGTCACCGGCCTCGCGCGCCTCGACGGCAAGGTGATCGGCGTGGTCGCCAGCCAGCCCAAGTGGAAGGGTGGGGTGTTGTTCGTCGACTCGGCCGACAAGGCCGCTCGCTTCATCTGGCTGTGCGACGCATTCGAGATTCCCCTGTTGTTCCTCGCCGACGTCCCCGGATTCATGATCGGAAAGACGGTCGAAAGGCAGGGGATCATCCGCCACGGCGCGAAGATGATCTCGGCGGTCTCCGACGCGAGCGTCCCCAAGATTTCGGTCGTCCTGCGAAAGGCCTATGGCGCCGGCCTCTACGCGATGTGCGGCCCGGGATACGAGCCCGACGCGGCGCTCGCGCTGCCGCAGGCCTCCATCGCCGTCATGGGGCCCGAGGCGGCGGTCAACGCGGTCTATTACAACAAGATCCAGGAAAAACCCGAGTCCGAGCGCGCCGCATTCGTCGAGTCGCTGCGCGCGCAATACCGGCAAGACGTGGACATCTACAAGCTGGCCGCCGAGCTGCACATCGACGGGATCGTCGCCGGCGACGATCTGCGCGCCGAGCTGTGCCGCCGCTTCGCCGCGTGCGCGAACAAGCGCACCTTCCAGTGGCCGCGCAAGCGCTCGGTGATCCCCGTCTGATCGGCGACCGGATTACTGCAAAACAGGGAGCTGCCTCCATGGATGATTCGAAGCGGGCCGCCATCGCCACCCTGCGCGCCAAGGGACTTCCGCCCAAGGCGATTGCCCGCCAGCTCGGGCTGCGGCCCGCCGAGGTGAGCGCGGCGCTCCAGCAGGCCGCGGCGACGAGCGCGCCCATCGCCGACGACGATCTGCCGGTCGTGGCCTGCCTGATCAGCCCGGGCTGGTCGGTCGGGCTCGGGCTCGAGGGTGCGCCGCCCGAGTGGAGCGACCTCGACGCCGTCGACGGCGCGGGCGTGCGCGGCCTCGCTTCGATCCTGATCGCGCGCCGCCGCCGCTACGGCGACCTGCGCGTGGCGGGCTTCCTCACCGACGTCTATTGCCTGGGCGTGAAGGACGCATTCCCGTCGCGGAACATCGAAGCCGACCAGCTCAGCACCTTCGCCTCCACCTATTTCCGGGCATACGAGGCGCAGCCGATCGAGATCCCGTTTTCGCTCGCGCAGGCGCTAATCCTCGGCGCCGTCGAGTACGCACGCGCCCTCGGCTTTTCGCCGCACCCCGATTTCGAGGGTGCGCGCTCCCTCGTCGGCACGCTGAGCGGGCCGAGCCCGATCGTCTTCGGCGACCGCGGCAAGCCGCACTTCGTGAACGGCCCGCACGACGACATCGAGAAGGTGATCGCGACGCTGCGCGCGTCGGTGGGGGAGGGGAATTTCGGAATGACGGTGCTCGGCTGAGGCGCTACTCGCTCTCCTCAGACGGGGAGGGCGCGCGCGGCACGCACTCGAGCCCGCTGCGCTGGAAGCCCGGCGGGCAGCGCGGCGTGCCGATGCAGCCTTTTCCGTGATCGGACCAGATCTGCTCCGGCCAGCAGCAGTGACCGGCGGTGGCCGCGTTGACGAACTTGCCCTCGGGGCACCTGCCGTTTCTCGGCGTGGTCTCCGACGGGTGCGGCGCCGCGGGGCGGGCCTTCGCATCTTCCTTCTTCGGCGCGGGCGGCGGCGCCGGCTTCTTCCGCGGCGGCTCCGCGACCGGCTCGTCGTCGGCGTCGCCCTCGTCGCTCGCGGCGGCGCGCGCGTCGAGCGACACCGGGTCGCCGATCTTCAGGCCGCGCCCGCCGCGCTCCACCGCGCACACCGACAGCTCGGCGCCGAGGTGGCTCTCGAGCGCCAGCACCGCGACGGTGCGGCCCAGCTCGCGGCCGATCACGCGGTGGCTCTTCGGGTCGAGGATCGGCTCGCCTTCGCGGCGGACGATCAGCTGCACGCCGGGGCGCAGCCCGCTCGAGGTGCCGGCGGTGATGTAGACGCGCCCGTCGGCGCCGATCTTGGCGACGGTGCCCGCCCAGCCCTTCGAACGTCCCGCATGCGCCGCGCCCCCGAGCGCCAACAGCAGGCCCAGCACGACGGAGAGAAAGCTCGCAGTCCTCATCGAGTGCACGTGTACGGTCCTCGCGGGCGACCCTTCCCCGGGCCGCGTGACTCCTCGCTACTGCCCGCGACCCGCCGCTGTCAAGGCATCGCCGATGCGAGCGCCTCGCCGCGCCCCGCGCGCAGCGTCCTCACCCAGCGCGCCGCCGCGTCGACGAGGATGAACACCAGCGCCGCCATGGCGAGGGCGCACAGCGTCGCGAGCAGCCAGCCTTGGAACGCGAGGTCGGCCTTGCCCGAGCGGATCATCTTCGCGAGGAAGGTGTCCCGGATCAGCTCGAAGCCGGCCGTCTCCGTCGCCACACCGACGAAGACGAGCGGGATCAGCGTCACCCACGCGTAGCGCACCTTGCCGCGGTTGATGATCATCGTCGTCGCGGTGCACAGGGCGATGCAGGCGAGGAGCTGGTTGGAGATGCCGAGCATCGGCCAGATCGTCGCGATCGATCCCGTCCACACCAGGTAGCCCCAGCCGGCGCACACCAGCGCCGTCGCCCCGAGCGCGCCGGGGAGCCAGTCGGTGCGCCCGAAGCGCGGCCAGACGCGGCCGCCGAACTCCTGCACCAGGAAGCGCGCCACGCGCGTCCCCGCGTCGACGGTGGTGAGGATGAACAGCGCCTCGAACATGATCGCGAAGTGGTACCAGTACGAGATGAGGTGCCGGAGGCCGGGGAGGCCGGAGAAGATCTCGCTCATCCCGACGGCCAGCGACACCGCGCCGCCCGATCGCCCGGCCAGCTTCTCGCCGATCTGCGCGGAGAGCTCGGGCAGGTGGTCCATCGACAGGCCAAGGAGCGCGAACTTGTCGCCGGGCATTCCCGGGTGCGCCGACGGGACGTTGATCGCGAAGTAGTCGCCGGGCGAGAGCGAGCTGGCGGCGACGAGCGCCACCACGCCGACGACGCCCTCGACGAGCATCGCGCCGTAGCCGATGAAGCGCGCGTGCGACTCGCGCTCGATCATCTTCGGCGTGGTGCCGCTGCCGATGAGGCCGTGGAAGCCGGAAATGGCGCCGCAGGCGATGGTGATGAACACGAACGGGAAGAGCCTGCCCGGGACGACCGGCCCGCCGCCGGTGAACGACGAGATCGCGGGCGCCTTGAGCGACGGGTTGACCACCATGATCCCGCCGATGAGGAGCGTGATGGTGCCGATCTTCATGTACGACGAGAGGTAGTCGCGCGGGCAGAGCAGCATCCACACCGGCAGCACGCTCGCCGCGAAGCCGTAGGCGACGAGCGCGAGGGTGAGCTTGTGCTCGGAGAGCAGGAACCAGCTGCCCACCGACGAGGCAGCGATCCACTTGCCCGCGACGACGGCGAACAGGAGGAGCGTGACGCCGATCGCCGAGGCCTCGCCGATCCGGTCCTTGCGGAAGCGGAACATGTACAGGCCCATGAACAGCGCGATGGGGATCGTCACGCCGATGGTGAAGGTGCCCCACGCGCTCTCGGCGAGCGCGCTCACGACCACCTTCGCCATCGCCGCGATGGCGATCATCACGATGAAGAGCACGGCGAAGCCGGCGATGGTGCCGCTCGTCTTGCCGATCTCCGCGCGCGCGATCTCGGCGAGCGACTTGCCGTCGTGGCGCATCGACGCCACGAGGACGACGAAGTCGTGCACCGCGCCGCCGAGCACCACGCCGAAGATGATCCACAGGTAGCCGGGCAGGAAGCCGAACTGCGCGGCCAGCGTCGGGCCGACCAGCGGTCCGGCGCCGGTGATGGCGGCGAAGTGGTGGCCGAAGAGGACCCACTTGTTGGTGGGGACGTAGTCGTGTCCGTCGTTGAAGCGGTATGCCGGCGTGACGCGCGCGTCGTCGAGGGCCAGCACCTTGGCGGCGATGAAGGCCGAGTAGTAGCGGTAGCCGATCACCACCATGCACACCGCCCCCAGCATGAGGGGCAGTCCGTGGGCGCAAAGGAGCGCGAGGTCGTGCATGGGCGGGACTCTACCGCAAGGCCCGGCGGATGTTCATCGTCGGAGCACCGACGGCCGGCCGCCCCCCGCCGGGGGGGCGATCGGCGAGCGGGCGGCGCCACTGTGACGCCGATCGATTGACCGCGGCTTCGCCATGCGGATACCTTCCTGCGCGACTTCCGTCCCGCGGTGGAGGAATCGAGATGTCGCGTTTGCGTCCGCTCCTCGCTGCAGCGCTGTTGGTGGCGCTCGGCCCCTCGTCGGGCCGTGCGCAGATGGCGCCGCGGCCGGAGTGGCTGAAGGGTCATCGCGTTCGCGTGCGGATCGATTCGGTGCCCCAGCAGGCGGCCGTCTACATCGATTCGAAGGACTGGGGCATTCAAGGGTACACGCCGACGGAGATGAGGCTTCCGGCGGGCTCCTACCGGATCATCCTCGAGCTGCCCGGCTACTCGCCGAACGAGCACGTGATCAACGTCGTCGGCACGATGGCGCCGCTGGTGTTCCAGCTGGCGAAGCAGGTGCGCCCGGCGGTGCTCGAGATCAGCTCCGCCGGCGACGGCAGCGCGACCGGGGCGAACATCGTGGTCGACGGCACGGCCGTCGGCGCGGTGCCGAACCGGATCGAGGTGCCGGCGGGCACGCACACCATCGAGGTGAAGCGCCCCGGCTACCAGGATTACCGCGACACCGTGCCAGTGCAGGAGGGCGAGCGGCGCACGATGGTGGTGGCGCTCGTGCCGCAGATCCGGCCGGGCTCGCTGCTGATCACCGCCGACGTCCCCAACGCCGAGGTGTTCGTGGACGGCGCGCGCCGCGACTCCGTGCCGACGCTGGTGGCCGACCTCCCCGAGGGCGATCACACCGTCGAGGTGCGCAAGGATGGCGGCGCCAACGTCGCATGGAAGCAGGTGGTGCACGTCACCGCGGGGCAGCAGACCAAGGTGTTCGCGCAGCTCCAGCCGGTGGCGCCGCCGGCGGCCACCACGGGATCGATCCGCGTGCTGTCGCAGACGCCGATGGCCGACGTGATCCTCGACGGCGAGCCGCGCGGGCCGGCGAACGCGGAGATCGCCGACCTGCGGCCCGGGATCCACGTGGTCGAGGTGCGGGCGCAGGGCTTCGAGCCCAAGCGCGTCGAGGTGGAGGTGCGTCCCGGCGAGATGCGCGCGGTGACGGTGGACCTCGCGCCGGCGCAGCCGCCGCGCGCGAAGACGGGCGGCATCCACGTCGTCAGCGACCTCCCCGGCGTCAACGTCTTCCTGGACGGCGCGCCCATCGGGCAGGCGCCGCTGGAGCGGCACGACGTCACGCCCGGCCACCACTTCATCGTCGCCACGCGGCCGGGGTACGCCGAGTTCCGCACGGAGATCGAGCTGCAGCCGGGACAGACGCTGGAGGTGGTCGCCGCGCTGCGCGGAGTGGGCGAGCTGCGGATCGCCTCCAACCCGCCGGGCGCCGACGCGTTCCTCGACGGCGCGCCGGTCGGGAGGACGCCGACCAGCGCGGCCGGGGTGGCGGCCGGCGACCACGTCGTCGAGCTGCGAATGAAGGACTACGCCGACGCGAAGACCACGGTGCGCGTCGAGCCGGGCAAGGCGCCGGCCGTCGCGATCGACCTCCAGCCGCTCGGCCACGCGGCGACGGCGACGCCGACGCCGACGCCGACCCCGACCGCCGCGGCCGAGGACGAGCGCACGCAATCGTCCTTCGGCGCGGTGACCCTCGCGCCGACGAAGCTGAACGTCGACGTCGGATTCGGCTATCCCTATTTCTTCGACGTGCGGCTGCGCACCGGGATCTGGAAACGCAACGACCTCGGCGTGGACCTGGGGATCGAGTTCCGCACCAGCGGCTACGAGAACGAGGTCGGCGCGCGCCCGCGCGTCGAGATCTACCGGATCGGGCCGCTCGTCCTCGGCGCCGATCTGGCGTTCATCGGCGGCGGCGGCCCGTCGAAGCGGGACAGCTTCAATTTCGAGATGGGGGCCATCGCCACGCTGGTCGCCGGACCGTACGTGCACATCAATCTCCGGCCGTATCTTTGGGTCTCGACGGATCGCCTCTGCCCGTCGGTGGACCAGATCCAGGCGAACGACGCGGACACGGGAATGCGGGATCCGAAGACGGGGGCCGTCATTCCCGGCTCGGGCGATCTCTACGCGGGCGAGCACGCCATGGCGGGTGACGGCACGTGGAGCTACCGCACCGTCTGCGAGGTCTACGACAATCGGCGCGACGTCTATGGCGGGTACCAGTTGCCGGACGCGGGGCCGAGGATCGACACCTACGTCAACGACGGGCATGGCAACTTCAGGCCGAACCCGACGCAGTCGCAATTCTCGAACATCAACTTCGGACAGCTCGACCCCCGCGAGCGGTTCACGAATACCCGGTTCATGATCCAGGTGTCGATCGAGGTCCTGCTGTGGAAGAACCTCTCGCTCTGGGGCCTGCTCGAGGGAGCCCCGGGCCAGAGCGAGCGCCTGCAATTCACCGACATCTTCAATTCCGCCTACCCCCACCACGACTTCCCGCTGTACGGGCAATTCGGCGTAACCGGGAAGTTCTGATCGGGCGCCACGTCCTGTGAACGGTGCCATGATGGCCGGCGACTCACGGTCGCGCGAGGAGAGTGCGATGTGGCGCCAGGTGTTTGGGCTATTGTTGATTTCCGGGTGCACGCCGTCGCCCGCGTCGCGCGACGATCCGCTCGGGCAACCGTGCGCCCAGCAGGCCGACTGCGGGCTGCGGCTACTCTGCTACGACGACGTTCCCGGCGGGATGTGCTCGTTCGCCTGCGCCACCTCGAAGGACTGCGGCGCGGGCGCCGTCTGCTTCGTCGGTCGCTGCTGGCTCGCGTGCGCCGACGACGCTGACTGCACGCGCGGGGCGCCCTGGAGCTGCGTCGGGGGCCATTGCGGCGCGCTCACTGGCCCGTCGGAAAAGGATCTCGGAGCCCGCGACCTTGTTGCGCGGACCCCCGATATGGCCGAGGGCCCCGACTCGAGCCCGGTCGATCTTGCGGTTGGCCCCGACCTGCTAGGGCATTGTTTGGATGGCGTCCAGGACGGCGACGAGAGCGACGTCGATTGCGGCGGTTCCGACTGCCCGCCATGCAGGATCGGCCAGCGCTGCATCGGGCCGGGCGACTGCAGGGATCCGATGTTCGTCGTCCGATTTGCCTTCGACTGTGTGAAGGGCATTTGCACGTGCGCGGGCGGCAATGAGCCCGATGGCCGCGGAGGGTGCATGTGCGACCCGGTCCATTGCGGGGCCTGCTGCGCCGGGCCGGAGTTCGGGAACCTCTGCTTCGACCCCCATTCGGTCCTTCCCAACGATTATGGTGACTATTGCGGCCCGGCAGGGGGCGACTGCGCCAGCGGCGCCTGCTTCCTCGACCAATGGTGCGGTCCGAACTGCTTCCCCGGTCGCTCGGGCACGATGTGCTTCGGGGGCTCGGATCCTCTTTGCTGCGGCTGCTGGAGCCTGGACAATCCGACGTGCTTCGCGGGAGACACCGACGACCACTGTGGCGTTCCCTATCAGGAGTGCGTTCCATGCGGTCAGCGGCAGCATTGCGTCGCCGGGGCGTGCGTCGGGGGCGCTCCCGACGGTGGCGCCACCGACGCCGCGCCGGGCGATTGATTCGAGCCGATCCGATCGCCTATCGGGCGCAGTCCGCGCCAGCACACCGCCGGTCGACAAGGCCGTCCTTCCGTAGGGTCCATCTCCGACGGGAGCGTGGGCCGATCTGCACCCAATCCTACCGAGGAGCGAAGCGGCGAGCGAGAACGAGAAAGGGGGCTACCGCCTGACGCCGAGGAGAGCGGCCACGCGATCCAGAATCCGCTCGGCGACCGCGACCTTCGGTAGAACCGGGAATGCCTCGGAGGCGGCGTCGGGCGCGAACAGCGTGACCCGATTCGTGTCGACCGCGAAGCCCGCGCCCTCCTGCGTGACGTCGTTCGCCACCAAGAGGTCGCAGCCCTTCTCGCGCAGCTTCTCTCGCGCGTTTCGCTCGAGGTCGCCCGTCTCGGCGGCGAACCCGACGAGGATCGGCCCGCCGCCGCGCTCGCGCCGCTGCGCTCCCAGCTCGGCCAGGATGTCCGGATTGCGGGCCAGCGCGATCTCCGGCGCCGCCTCGCCCTTCTTGATCTTCGTGCCCGAGCAGACGGCGGGGCGGAAGTCGGCCACCGCCGCCGCCATCACCACCACCCGCGCCGCGTCCGCACGCGCCAGCACCGCCGCTCGCATTTCGCGCGCGCTCTCCACGTCCACGCGCTCGACGCCCGGCGGCGTCTCGAGCGTCACCGGCCCGGCCACCAGCGTCACGCGAGCCCCGCGCGCCGCCGCCCGCCGCGCGATCGCGAACCCCATCTTCCCCGACGAGCGGTTGCCGAGGTAGCGCACCGGATCGAGCGGCTCGTGGGTCGGCCCCGCGGTGATCAGCACCGCCACGCCGTCGAGGTCGCGCGCCGCGGGCGCGAGCGCGCGCACGCACGCCTCGACGATCTCCGGCGGCTCGGCCATCCGCCCCGCGCCCACCCAGCCGCAGGCGAGGTCGCCCTCGCCCGGCCCGACGACGAGCGCGCCGCGCGCGACCAGCTTCGCCACGTTCTCCCGCGTCTGCGGGTGGCGCCACATGTTGACGTTCATCGCCGGCGCCAGCAGCAGCGGCGCCTTCGTGGCCAGCGCGACCGTCGTCAGGAGGTCGTCGGCCAGCCCGGCGCACAGCCGCGCGATCGCGTTCGCCGTCGCCGGCGCGATCACGAGCAGCTCCGACTCGTCGGCGATCCGGATGTGGCCAATCTCCGACTCCTCGTCGAGGTCGAACAGCCCGCTTCCGACCGGGCGCCCCGAGAGCGCCTGCAGGGTGAGCTTCGTGATGAAGTGCTCGGCGGCGGCGGTCATCACCACCTGCACCCGCGCGCCCTGCTTGACGAGCAGCCGCACCAGCTCCGCCGCCTTGTAGGCGGCGATGCCCCCGCAGACACCCAGGGTGATGCGCCGGTCGCGCAGCCGCTCGCCGCCGTTCGGCGTCATGACCATGGCGGGCGAGTAGCGCGAAATCGCGGCGGCGTCAACGCGCGCGGGCGATCGGTCGATCGGCGGCGAGCCCCATGGTATCGTGCGCGACCGAGCGTGCGCGGGGCGATCCCCGCCGCCGCATCGGGCGGAGAGTGGTCTTGCCGACGCCGAGAAAGCCGCGCCAGACGCAACGGACGCTCCAGGGAAACCCGGCGCCGACCCGGCCGAGTGCGCCCGAGATGCCGGCGGTCCCCGATCTATCGCAGCTCGTGGAGGAGCGCCCGACGCTCGCGTCGCCGCCTCCCTCGATGGAGGAGGCGCGCACGCCCGTGGCCGGCGCGTCGCGCATCTCCGCCCGCCGGCGCGCGACCACTCCGTCGGGCGACGTCGGCGATCCCTACGTCGGCACCGTGCTCGCCGACCGCTACCGGATCATCGAGCGGCTCGGCCGGGGCGGCATGGGCGTGGTCTACCTCGCCGAGCACGTGATCCTCGAGAAGAAGGTCGCGCTCAAGGTGCTCTCCGAGGACTTCGCCCGTCGCGAGGACCTGGTGCTCCGCTTCATGCAGGAGGCGCGGGCCGCGTCGCGGATCGGGCACCCGAACATCGTCGACGTCCACGACTTCGGCGAGACGCCGTCGGGCTCCGTCTTCTTTGCGATGGAGCTGCTCGAGGGCAACGACCTCGCGCACCACCTCCGCGGCGGCCCGATGCCGCTCGTGCGGGTAAAGCACGTCATCGCGCAGATGTGCGACGCGCTGGGCGCGGCGCACGAGAAGGGGATCGTCCACCGCGACATCAAGCCCGACAACGTCTTCCTCGTCGACCGCGCGGACGATCCCTTCTTCGTCAAGCTGCTCGACTTCGGCATCGCCAAGATGAACCCGATCGAGGCGCCGCAGCCCGAGGGGACGCGCCTGACGCGGACCGGGATGGTCTTCGGCACGCCCGAGTACATGGCGCCCGAGCTGGCCAAGGGCGAGGAGGAGCCGGATCACCGCATCGACGTCTACTCCGTCGGCTGCGTGCTCTACGAGATGCTGACCGGACGAGTGCCCTTCAGCGCGTCGACCTTCATGGGCGTGCTGACGCGGCACGTGTCGCAGCCGCCGCCGCCAATCGGACCGAGCGTGCCGGGCAGCCGCGTCGGCGCCGACGTCGAGGCGGTGGTGATGAAGGCGCTCGCCAAGGAGCGCGACCAGCGCTACCAGACGATGGCGGAGCTGTCGGCGGCGCTGATGGAATGCGGCGCGGAGGCGACCGGCGCGCACCGCGTGGTGCCGTCGCCCCCGATCGACAGGGCCGACCCGGCCGCCACGCTGTCGTCTTCTCCCCGGCCGAACGCTCCACCGCTGCGGGCGGCCCAGGGCGCGCCGCGCTCGGGTGGATGGCTGCTCCCCGGGCTGATCGGCGCGCTCGTCGTGGCGTGCGCGACCGCCGCCGGGGTCGTGCTCCTGCGCGAGCCTCCGCCGGCCCCCGAGGCGCCGGCGCCCCGCCGGCCGCCGCCCGTCGCGGCAC
>JAJXSP010000056.1 GCA_021784515.1 Myxococcales bacterium
CTGGAAGGCGATTCGCATTTAGTACGTCACGCGAGCCGCATTGGCTGTGCAGGTGCTGCCCGGTGGCTCAGACAGTCCTCGCCACCGACCGCTCGTGCGGAGAGCGCTTTCGTGGGTGCTGCGGAACTCGCCCCCGGGGAAGCACCTGCTCCGCTCGAATTGGCCAATCCGACTCAACGCGTGGGGCCCGCTTTCTGGCCAAGTTGGTTGTCGCGAACGTCCCGGCGATCATCGCCTGCTGTGTAGTTGTTGGGGGAGAGCGGTACGTGCCTGAATCAATTTTCTTGAGGGTGATGTCCGGCGGAGAGCGACGGTCGAAAGCGCCCGGAATCGGCCACAACTAGCCAATTGCCGAGCGAGACGAACCTCAGATTTGCGCGACGGCGAGATAGACCTTGTTGTTGGTCTTGTCGACCGGCTGCAGCGTCGGGCGGGCGGCTTCGGGGAGGAGGGCGCGGAGGGCTTCGAAGCGGGTGCGCTCGACGATGAAGAAGACGCGCCGGCCCGCGTGGGTCTTGAAGTACTCTTGGAGCTTTTCGGCGTTGTGGTCGCCGAGGAAGACCGTCTTTTCCTTCTGCTCGAGGTGGTGATCGTAGATGGCGTTCTTCGTATAGAAGTTTTCGCCGCGCCAGTACATCTGCCACGCGATGAGCGGCTCGCTCTCGTCCTTTCGCTGCTGGTAATAGGCGGCGATGACGTGCTTCTGGCTCCAGTGCGGCGAGACGTCCGTCAACATCCGATCGAGGCCCCAGGCGGTCCAGGCGCAGGCCACCGCGCCGACGGCGATCGCGGTCAGCGTGGCGCCGACGCCGCGGCGATCGGCGAGGCCGCGCCCGATGAGGAGGACCAGGAACAGGCCGGTGGCGGCGGCGACGAGGATCCAGCCATTGGCGAGTGGCTTCGGCGTGCCATCGCCGAACGCCGGCTCCCAGACCTGCGCGACCACCGTCGTCACGATCGGAATCAGCGCCAGCAGCCAGGTGGCGCGCGGCGAGAGGCCCGCCGCGTCGTCGCCGTTGGGGCGCTCCGGGGTCGCGCGGCGCGACCGCACCAGCGCGACGAGGCCGAAGGCGAGCGTGGCGGCGCACGCGACCACCCCGAAGGCGGCGATGCGCGTCCCATATTCGTAGGTCGAGCCCCACTCGGCCGGCGACGGCCAGGGGCGGCCGCCGTTGGGCGCGTTGACGTAGTCGTAGCAGAACAGCCAGAGCAGGCGCGCCGGGAACATCGCCAGATCGCGCGCCGCCAGCACCAGCGCCGGCAGCCCGGCCAGAAGAAGCGCGAGCGCGTCGCCCTTTTGGGGTGCCTCGAAGAGGTCGTCGAGGAGCAGCCCGCCGAGGATGGCGAGCGCCGGCAGCGCCGGGACGATGTAGTGGTGGAACTTGGTGTTCACGAGCGACATGACCGTGAACATCACCAGCGTCCAGACCAGCGCGAAGACGCGCAGGCGCGTCCGCTCATCTCGCTTCGCTTCGAAACTAGCTCGGCCATCGTTCGCTTCGCTCACCGCGCTTCGCGCGGGCCTCGCGTCGTCGTCGCCCTTCATTCGCGCGAGCGCGGTGAGGAGCCCGGCGGCGACGAAGGCCGTCCACGGGAACATCCCCTGGCCGATTTGCAGGATGTAGTACTCGAAGGTGCCGCGGTCGCCGTGGCGGCCGGCGGCGCGGTGGACGTAGTTGTCGCCGATGAACTCGTTCCAGAAGCCCATCCCGTGCTTGACCAGCATCCCGTGGTACCAGGGCGCGGCGACGACGAAGAAGAGGACGGTGCCGAGCCCCACCTCGAGCGGGTTCTTGGCGACGAAGCGCAGCGCCCACATCGCCGCGCGCCCGACCGGCGACGACGGGGTGCGATCGAGGAAGTGGCCGCTGGCGGGATCGGGCGCGGCGGGCAACATCCGGCGGAACTCCCCGCGCACCAATAGATAGAAGAACAGCACGATCACCGGCAGGCCGATCCCCGCCGGGCCCTTCGCCAGCGTCGAGAGGCCGCACATCAGGAACGCCAGGTGGAGGTAGACCTGGCGGCGGCATCCCAGGCCGGCGCCCAGCAGCGGCCCGCGCCCGCGGCGCTCGATCCGCACCGCCAGCGCGAGATAAGCCACGAGGAGGCCGATCCACGGCAGCATCTCGACGATGAAGGCCATCCGCAGCACGCGGCGCCCGAGGTTGATCGCCACCGGCGGCTGGAAGAGGTCGTGCGCGAACTGCGGGAGCATCGTCGCCAGCAGCACCCCGACGAGCGCGTAGAACGAGGGCACGTGCGGCCACGAGAGCGCGCCCCAGCGACGGCGCGGCAGCTCCGCGTCCATCTCCTCGCGCGGGCGGATCACCGCCAGCCCGGCGAGCGCGAGCGCCACCGCGATCGGCGCCACGAAGGCCATGTCCGTCATCGCCTGGCGCGTGACGTAGAAGAACTGGCTCGAGGTGGCGAGGAGGATCGCGCTCCACAGCGCGGCGCGACGGCCGGCGGTGCGGCGCACCAGCTCGAAGACCGCCCACACGCAGAGGATGCCGCACAGGATGAACGGGACGCGCACCGCCCACTCGGCGCTCCAGCCGCGCGCCATCTCGCCGTCGAAGGCGTGCTGCGCGTGGCCGAGCTTGTCGTAGGTGTTCTCGAGGCCGGCGACCGTCATCCCGATCGCCATCAGCCAGAAGGTGAGCACCGGCTTGGACCAGAACTCGTTCCGGTCCTGCGGCGAGCCGGGCCACCAGAGGCTCACGTAGTCGTGGCGCATGAGCATCTGGCGCGCGACCTCGGAGTAGTGCGTCTCCCACGGGTCCCAGAGGCCGTAGTTCCCGGCGAACGGGATGTAGAGCGCCAGCAGGAACAGGAGCAGCGCGAGCGTGATCCGTCGCTCGGCCGTCGCTGTCAAGGACTTCAGGAGATCCATGGGGTGCGCAGCCTAGCAGAAGGGTCTGCTCGCGTCATCGTCCCGTGAGCGTGAGCGTGAGCGTGAGCGATCCGATCCGTTCCGGTTTGTGTCGATCCAACTCGTTTCCCAGCTTGGGGGCTCAAGCCCACTCTCCGCTCACGCTCACGCTCACGCTCACGCTCAGGAAGGAACGTTGGACGGCGGCCGGAGTTCCATGGTTGCTTTCTCCCTGTACAAAACCGATCCGCGTTCTGATAGAGTCCCGCGCCAAGGAAGGAAGCGGCGAGCTTCTCGTACCCTCGCCGCTCTCGAACGGAGCGCAGGTCAACTCGTAGTCATCGATACGGAGGTCGGGATGCGTCACGGAACCGTTATCACCCGGATCGTCGGGGGGCTCTTGGCGGCGGGGCTCGTCGTCGCCACGGCGGGCACCGCGAACGCCCAGGATTCCAGCGGCGGTGTCGAGGCGAGCACCGGCTCGTTCAACATCCAGATGGGCCTGAAGTGGTCGCCGGTGCGCTACAACGGCCCGGTGGGCGACAAGACGGCGGGCTCGGGCGGCGCGAGCCCCTGTTGGGGAGGCGGTGGTGCCGCTGCGACGGGGGAGGACTGCGGCCTCTACGGCTTTCAGACCACTTCGCTCGACAGCTACCTCGGCTTCTTCTTCCATCCCCAGATCGGAATCATTCTCGGCCTGGACATCGGATATGGCAGCGCCGGCGTGGACTCCTCGACGCAGGGGACGACGTCCAGCACGAGCACGTCGTTCTTCCAGTTCGGCTTCTCCATCGGCGGCAAGTTCTACCTCACCCGCCCGACCGGCCAGAAGGTGTCGCCCTACCTCTACGTGGACTTCTTCAAGTACTTCGCCTCGGTCGGCTGGGGCCAGAACGGCCCCAACCCGATGACGGGGCCGGCCGCCGGCGAGACGAGCGCCATCGCCAGCCTTCACTCCCCGCTCGGCTTCGACCTCGCGTTCGGCGCCGAGTACTTCTTCACCAACTCCTTCTCGCTGGGCGCCGAGGTGTTCGGCTTCCGCTTCGCCTACGTCTCGGCCGACATGAGCTACATGACCCAGGGCGCCGACGTCAACGAGCACTCGGCGTACTTCACGATGTACACCGCGCTCACTCTCAACTACCGCTTCCTCGCCTCCGCGTCGGTGCGCCTCGAGGCCGACGCCGACGGCGACAACCCCCGTCCGGTTCGCAAGAAGCCGCACGCGCGTCCGCGCCCGGCGCCGGTTGACGACAACGGCGACAGCGCGCCGCCGCCGCCCTCGCCGGAGTCGGTGGACTAGCAGCCTCAGCCGCATCGCAGTGAAGTGACGACGGGCGCCCCCGCGCAGGCTGGGGCGCCCGTCTCTTTTCCAACCGCCCGCCGCCCCGCCGCCCCGCTGTCAAAACAGTTGACGCGAGGTGAGCGGCCGTCGTATGGAAGGGCACTCGTCGCCAGCGGGGCGCGAAGCTTTTATGGAGGAAACTCGGATGCGAAATCTACGGACGGCCTTGATGACGGCAATCGCCCTGGCGGCAGCAGGCTGCGGTGGAACCAGTAGCCCCCCGAACCCGTGCAAGGCGCCCACCACCAGCTGTAGCGGCAAGTGCGTCAACCTCACCAGTGACGTCGCCAACTGCGGCGGTTGCGGCAAGGCGTGCGCGGCCGGCATGATCTGCAGCAACGGCGCGTGCATGATGAACACTTGCCCGAACGGGCAGGTGCCCTGCGGCGCGAACAACACCTGCGCCGACACCACGACGGACAGCAACAACTGCGGCGCGTGCGGCACCGTCTGCCCCGCCGGCCAGACCTGCCAGGGCAGCGCGTGCATGGCGGGCTGCGGGGCGGCGCCGATGATGATGTGCAACGGCAACTGCGTGGACACGTCGAGCGACGCGTCGAACTGCGGCGGGTGCGGCACGACCTGCATGAACGGCCAGACCTGCACGAACAGCGCGTGCTCGGGCGGCGGCGCCAACACCGGCGACCCCTGCACCAAGCCCAGCGACTGCGGCGGCACCAAGCCCGCCTGCATCACCAAGGACGCGATGGGCACCGTCTGGCCGGGCGGCTACTGCACCTCGACCTGCAACCCGCAGAAGAACGACCCGAACGACACCACCAACACGCAGTGCCCGGGTGGCGCGGCGACCTGCCAGGGCCAGGGCACGCAGGGCGGCTGCGCCCTCCTCTGCACCGACGCGAAGGGTGGAATGCCGTGCACGCGCCAGGGCTACTCCTGCTTCCAGGCGTGCGAGCCGACGACGCTCTCGCAGTGCGATCCCACCAAGGCCGGCGTGTGCGGCCAGGGCAAGACCTGCGTGCGCCTCGGCGCCGACAACGTCGGTGACTGCGTGCCCTCGTGCGACATCTTCACCCAGATGTGCCCGGCCGACACGATGGGCAACCCGCAGGCGTGCTACGCCTCGTTCGACACCGGCGAGGGGCTCTGCTCGGCGCCGTACGGCAACCCGCCGGGCGCCGACGGCGACGCGTGCCAGTACCTCAACGCCTGCAGCCAGGGCCTCACCTGCTGGCAGCCGAACAACATGACCGCGCCGGTCTGCCGTCCCTTCTGCGGCGGCAAGAACAACGTCGCCTGCATGAATGGCAAGAAGTGCGTTGATCTCGGCATGACCGTGAAGGTGGCTGTCGCCGGCGCCTGCGGCGGCTGATTCGCTCCTCGACGGGGGCCGGGGCGCTCGCCTCGGCCCCCGCTTCGTTCCCTCCGCGCACCAGTTTCCTCTCCAACAACCCGTGCTAGTCTCCGCCGCGTGACGCTCTTCCGTCGCAGTGGACGCATCCTCGCCGTCAAGTGGGGCTACAACCCCAACTCGAGCTCGCTCGGCGTGGACGTGACCTTCCTGCTGTTCGGGATGATGGCGGTGGCGCTGCTCACTCCGATCGTCGCGCTCTTCCTGCGCGCGCGGCGACGGCCCGAGGCGCTGCCGCCGCCCGTCGACGAGCCGCCCGCCGGTTGAGGGAATTCCGGCGAACGCTTCGGGAGCACCGGCGAATTTTTCCGGAGCACCGGCGAGCCCTTCGGGAGTCCCGGCGAGTGCTTCGGGAGTCCCGGCGAGTGCTTCGGGAGCACCGGCGAGTGCTTCGGGAGCCGCGGCGACCCCTTCGGGAGCGCGTCGCGGACGGCGACGACGCGCTCGAACCCCGTCACAGCACCTCGGCGATCTCCTGGGCCTTCGGGAACAGGCCGAAGATGCCGCCGGTGTGGATGAAGACGACGCGCTCGCCGAAGCGGCTCCGGCTCTTCGCCAGCTCGCTCGCCATCCCGTAGAACGCCTTGCCGGTGTAGACCGGGTCGAGCAGCAGCGCTTCGGTGCGCGCGGCGTCGGCGATGAGGCGCAGCTCGGCGGGCTGCGACAGCGCGTAGCCGCGGCCGACGTAACCGTCGACGATCTCGATCTCCTCGCGCGCCAGCGTCACGTCGAGGCCGTCGCGCGCGATCGCCTCCTCGGCGATCTCGCCGATCGCCCGGACGAAGTAGTCGCGGTCGTCGCACACGTTGACGCCGACGACGCGCCAGGGCAGCCGGAGCAGCTTCACGCCGAGGATCAATCCGGCGCCGGTGCCGCCCGAGCCGGCCGCGTAGACGAGCGTGGCGTGCCCCGGCGACAGCGCCCGCGACAGCTCCTCGACGCAGCGCACGTAGCCCCACGCGCCGAGCGCGTTGGAGCCTCCCTCGGGGATGACGTAGGGGTGGCGCCCGCGGGCGCGCAGCTCGTCGGCGACGCGCGCCATGCCGGCGGCGCGGTCGCGGTAGTCGGCCGGCGTGATGAAGCGCAGCTCCGCGCCGACCAGCTTGTCGAGGAGGATGTTGCCGTCGACGGGGGGCGGGTTCGCCGGGTCGGGCGTGCGCAGGAGGAGCGTCGAGTCCATGCCGAGCTGGCGCGCGGCGACGGCGGTGGCGCGGCAGTGGTTCGATTGCGCGCCGCCGCAGGTGATCACGGTGTCGGCGCGCCTGGCCTGCGCCTCGGCGAGCAGGAACTCGAGCTTGCGCACCTTGTTGCCGGTGAGCGCGGCGCCGGTGAGGTCGTCGCGCTTGACCAGAAGCTCGATGCCCCAGCGCTTCGAGAGGCGCGCGAGCGGCTCGACGGGGGTGGGAGTCTGCGCGAGGGGAATTCGATCGGGATAGGGCAGCATGGGCGGCATTAAAGCACGCGCCGCGAGGGATGACGCAACCACGCGATTCCCGACGGCGCGCCCGGTTGACACACGAGCGGCGTCGGGACGATCCTCCGCGTCGAACCCAGCTGCCCGGCGGTCGGCGGCGGGAAATTGCGAGGGAACCATGAATCGCCGATTCGCCGTTGCGCTCTCGCTCACGCTCCTGGCCGCCCCGGCGGCGCGCGCCCTCCAGCAGCCCAATGGCGTCACCATCCCGACGCCGCCCGGCTGCTCTGGCAACCAGCCGAACGGGCTCGCCGCCACCTTCGCCTGCGTCTGCACGATGCCCGGCGTCTGCAACATCGGCGCGTCCTGTCCGGGCGGCCAGATGAATTGCGACCCCGGCACCAACGGCACGTGCGAGACCACCCTCTGGCACTCGCCGAACGACAACTCCTGTATTCCGTCGAATTCGAGCGGCCTCGACGTGCAGAAGGAGGCGAGCACCGCGCCCGAGACGTTCCACCCGACCTGCCCGCTCACGTTCACCGTGGTGACGCGCGGGCAGGCGATCTTCGGCAATGCATTCGGCTGGTACAACGTCGTCCCCGGGGCGGCGCCGTCGCCGAACGACCTGCACGCGATGCTCGATTGCAAGGCGAAGGCGAAAGACCAGGTGGTGCTCGACGTGAAGAACGAGCCGGCCTGGAAGGGCGGCGACATCGGGTTCTTCCTGGTCACGCCCGAGGACCACAATCAAACCGGCAAGTGCGCCGGGGGCGACTGCTGTGCCACCGTCGACCGCGCGAACCAGGGCGCCGGGTGGGTCTATTTCTCCGAGCGGAAGTACAACCCCGACGCGATGAATGCCAATCCGTACATTCACCTGCTCATCTACAATTCGCACCTCGTGCCGCGGAAGTTCTATTTCGCATGGGAGGACATCTTCGGCGGCCAGGACGACGAGTTCACCGATCTCGTGACCAGCGTGCAGGGCGTCGAGTGCTCGGGCGCGGGGGCCGACTGCGCGACCGGGATGAAGGGGATTTGCGGGCTCGGCGTGACCCACTGCGAAAACGGGATGTTGCAGTGCCAGCAGCTCTATCAATCGAAAAGCGAGGTCTGCAACGGCCTCGACGACGACTGCGACGGCGTCGTCGACAACGGCGCGACCTGCGGCGGCGGCGATGTGTGCTGGAACGGCGAGTGCGTCCCGCACTGCCAGCAGAGCGAGTTCGCCTGCGCGACCGATTACCAGTGTGACCCGAATACCGGGTTGTGCACCGATCCCACCTGCGCCGCGGTCACCTGCCCGCCGGATCAAATCTGCCACATGGGCAAGTGCGGGGCGGCGTGCGACGGCATCACCTGCCCCCATGGCCAGGTGTGCCGACTGGGCAATTGCATCGATCCCTGCGCCGGCGTCACCTGCGGAAATGGCCTGCTGTGCAGCCAGGGGTTTTGCGTGCCCGGCTGCGCCTCCTGCGATGGATTGCAGTGCGCGCAGGGGCTCCAGTGCGACGCGAAGAGCGGCAACTGCGTCGACCCGAGCTGCGCGATGGCCTGCCCGCCGGGGACCTGGTGCGCGAGCGGCGCGTGCAAGGACGCCTGCGATGGCGCGGTGTGCCCGCGCGGCTTCGTCTGCATGGGCGGCAGCTGCGTGGTGATGGGGAATTCGATGATGGCCGACGGCGGGATCCCGCAGGCGGGGGCGGACCTCGCGGTCCACGGCGGAGGCGGCCACGATGGCTACGTCACTCCCCGTCGCGCTGCGCCCGGCTGCAGCTGCACCGTCGGTGGGCCGAGCGGCGGACGGCTCGCGTTCGTGATCGCGCTCGCGCTGGTGTGGCTTTTGGCCAGGCGCCGGCGCAGTTGACTGCCGGGGCGTCGGCCGCGATTCGCCGGGGGACGGGGCGGGATCCTGGTCGTTTCTGGCGCGCTCGGTTGACACGCAAGGCGTCGTAGGACGATCCTCGCCGGCAAGTTCATGTGCGCGACGGAGAGGTTTCCATTGATTCGTTTCCAGGCAATCGTCATCGCGGTGGCATTCGGTGCGGCCCTCGCCGGCTGCGGCGGCACGGTGGCCTCGTCGAGCCCCGACGCCGGCGCCCCCGACGCCGGCTGCGCCTGCCCGGCCTGGACCGTGCGCTGCGGCGACTCGTGCGTGGACCTCACCGCGAACCCGCTCCATTGCGCTGCCTGCTTCGTGGCCTGCGATTCGAAGAAGGAGATCTGCAACGGCGGCGTCTGCGCCCCCGCCGCGCGCTGCGGCGCCGTGGCGGGCACCGGCGATGACGGCGGCGTCCCTCTGCCCGACGGCGGCGTGCCCCCCGCCGGCCTGCGCGGGGAATACTACGCCGGCACCGATCTCACCGGGCTCAAGCTGGTTCGCACCGACGCGATGATCGACTTCGACTGGAGCCAGAACGGCCCCGACCCCGCCGTGGGACAGACCAGTTTCTCGGTGCGCTGGACCGGCCAATTGACCGTTCCGGCGACCGACAAATACACCTTCTACACGACCTCCGACGACGGCGTGCGCCTGTGGATCGACGACCAACTCCTCGTCGACGACTGGACCAATCACGGTCCCACGGAGGACAGCGGCGCGGTCTCCCTCTCCGCCGGCCAGCGCCACGCGGTGCGCCTCGAGTATTTCCAGGGCGGCTCCGGCGCGGTCATCAAATGGGAGTGGTCGAGCGCCACGGAGATGCGCGCCGTCGTGCCGGCGAGCGCGCTCACTCCGTCGACGGGCGAGCTGTTCGCCTGTGCCGGCGGCTCCTGCTGCGCCTCCGGCGGCCCCGCCCCTATCTGCTGCCCGAGCGGCACGCGGTGCGTCCAGAATGCCAATTTCGCCGGCTGCTGCCCGAACGGCAACGCCTGCGGCGAGCCGCGCTGCCACGATTGACATGCGGCGCCCGCTCCTCGCCCTGCTCTCCGTCGCCGCGGGCTGCGCGCCCGGCGCCACCGGGCAGCTCGGCGAGGCGCAGACGGAGTGCCCCGGCCCCAACATCCTCGAGGGCGTGGACGTCTCCGAATACCAGCAGAACGTGAACTGGGGCGCCGTCGCCGCCTCGGGCCGCGCCTTCGCCATCGCCCGCGTCAGCGACGGCTTCTACGTGGACCCCTATTTCGCGCAGAACTGGAATGGCATTCGCGCCGCCGGCCTGGTCCGCGGCGTCTATCAATTCTTCCGCCCCACGAGCGACGCGGTCGGGCAGGCCAACCTCCTCCTCCAGCACATCGGCCAGCTCCAGCCCGGCGACCTCGCCCCCGCCCTCGACGTGGAGGTCACCGACGGCGCCTCGCCGGCGACGATGAACGCGCAGATCCACGCCTGGGTGGATCGAATCCAGGCCGCCACCGGCCGCGTCCCGATCATCTACACCGGCAGCTATTTCTGGGACGACAACGTCGGCACCGGGGATTTCGCCGGCAACCCGCTCTGGCTCCCCGCCTATGGCCCTTATTGCCCGCGCCTCCCCAACGCCTGGTCGCACTGGACCTTCCACCAATTCACCAGCAGCGGGCAGATTCCGGGGATTGGCGGCAACGTCGACGTGAGCCGATTCAATGGCACGCTCGGCGACCTCCAGAGGCTCGCCGGAAACACCTGCACGCCCCATTGCGAAGGCACCGTGATCGTCGGCCAGGACTGCGGCCGCGGTGACTGCGCCGCCTCGGGCGCCACCTGCCTCGACCAGGGCGGCGCGCGCTGCGTCGGCATTCCCCGCGGCTCCCTCGACGACGCCAACTGCGCCGAGCTGCGCGGCTGGGTGCAGGACCTCAATACCCCGGATTCCGTTTCGCCCGTGGACCTCTATTTCGACGCCCCCGCCGGCGCCGGTCCGCCGTCGCTGCACGTCGACGCCGGCGATCACCGCGACGACCTCTGCGCCGCGATCGGCTCGTGCAATCATGGCTTCGACATCGACACGCCGCTCGCCCTGCGCGACGGGCGCGACCACCGCGTGTGGGCCTATGGCGTGAGCTCCGCCGATCCCGGGATCTACCCGCTGCTCGGCGGCAGCCCGCGCGAATTCCGCTGCGCCGCGCCGGTGATCGGCGACTTCGACGGCGACGGTCGCAGCGACGTCATTCAATACCGCGGCGACGCCGCCGGGCTGCCGGTGTGCCTCTCCCTCGACGGCGGCTGGTCGTGCCGCAACCTGCCCGCCACCTACGTCGGCGGGATCGGCGCCGGCAATGGCGGCGCGGCGGTGTGGGACGGCGCCGTCCCCCTTGGCGGCCATTTCAACGGCGATTCATGGCTCGATCTATTTCAATTCAATTCCACCTGGCAGAGCATCCCCGCCTGCCTCTCCCTCGTCAGCGGCTGGTCGTGCCGCAATCTCCCCGCGCTCTCCGGCGGCGGCGCCGGCAACGCCGGGAGCGGCATCTTCCCCGGCACCACGCCGCTGGTCGGCGACGTCGACGGCGACGGACTCTCGGACGTGATCCAGTTCAATGACGGCTCGGACGCCATCGCGGTCTGCCGCTCCCTGGGCAGCGGCTGGACCTGCCGCGACCTCCACGCCGACTTCGCGGGGGGCGACTTCCCCGCGGGCAACGGCGGCGCCGGCGTGTGGTCCGGCGCCACGCCGCTGGTCGGCGACTTCGACGGCGACGGCAAGAGCGACGTCATTCAATTCAACGACCGCTGGCAGAGCATCCCGGTCTGTCTCTCCCTCGGCGGCGGCTGGTCGTGCAAGAACCTCGCGGCGCGCATCGCCGGCGGCGCGGGCAACGGCGTCTTCCAAGGCGCGACGCCGCTGGTCGCCGACTTCGACGGCGACGGCCGGAGCGACGTCATCCAATATCGCCCCGACGCCGCGACGATCGCGGTGTGCAGCTCGCTGGGCGACGGCTGGTCGTGCCGCGACCTCGCCGCGCCCCACACCGGCGGCGCGGGCCCCGCGGGCAACGGCGGCTCGGGCGTGCAGCGGGGCGTACCCATCGCCGCCGACTTCGACGGCGACGGCCGCGCCGATCTCGCGATGTACGATTCGCGCGCCGCGACGCTGCCGCTCTGCCTCTCCCTCGGCACGGGCTGGAGCTGCCGCAACCTCGCCGCGACGCTCGGCCCCGGCGGCGGCGTCCCCGGCAACGGCGGCAGCGCCATCTACCGCGGCGGCGCCCCGCTCGCCGGCGACTTCGACGGCGACGGCCGCGCCGATCTCCTCCAGTTCCAGTCCGACGGCTGGAGCTCGCTTCCGGTCTGCATCTTTGGGGGAGATGGCTGGATCTGCCGCAACGCGCCGGCGGTCTACACGGGGGGAATCGGCCCTGGAAACGGCGGGTCGGGGATCTACTGATTCACGGCGCTATACGGCGCGATGTTGACCTCGAGCGGCTGCGCCCAGGTCTTGTGCTCGTTCGTGTAATAGAGGTACGCGCTCGAGGCGGGACCGACGTACGTCCCCGGCACAGTGGCCAAAAGGTCGAGCGCGATCTCCTTTTTCGCCGCGGGCGCGAGCGCGCGGAAGTAGAGGATCACCTCGCGCGGGCGCGTCTCGTAGAAGTCGATCACGCCCTTGTCGCGCAGCTCCTTGAGCTGCCACGTCTGGAACGAGAGCCCGCCCGGCAGCCCGACGCGCGCGAGCGCCATCGGCAGCCCCTCACCGTGTGGCGCCATGCTCTCGACGCGCGCGGTGAGCCGCACCGACTCGCCCATCCGCACCGACTGCTTCGCCAGCACCGTCTCCACGCGCACCTTGGCCTCGGGCGACGACGACGGCATCCGCGTGCGCCAGTCGATCGCGACCGCGTAGGGCAGCGCCGCCTGGCTGTCGACGCGGATCTCGATCGCGTTGCGACCGCGCACCATCGCGCCGGCGAGGTCGTCGAACACCAGCGGCTCCTTGCGCCCCTTGTCGTAGGCGATGCGCCCGGCCTGCTTGCCATTGACGAACACCGTCGCCACGCCGCCCGACTGCGCCTGCCGCGAGCGCTCGGCGTAGGCGGAAAGGGCGCGCAGCGCCAGCACCGTGGACTGCGTCGAGCCGTAGGCGCCGTAGCCGTTGTCGTGCCTGGTCAGCCACTCGACCGCCGCGCGCTCCTCGCCGTCGTGCCCCTGCGCCTTGCCGAGCGCGAGCACCGCCAGCGACGCGGTTTCGATCGCGAGCGCCTCGCCGCCCGAGCGCGTGATCGAGGTCTTCGCGCCGGGGAAGCCGCCGTCCTTGCCCTGCTTTGAGGCGAGCCGCGCGATCGCGTCGCCCGCGGCCGCGTCCTTCACGTTCTCGAGGGTGTTCGCCGCGAGCGCGAGCAGGTACGGGTCGCTCGTCTCGGCGGCCAGCTTGCGCGAGGCCTCGATCTCGACGCCGAGGTCACTTGAATATGGCTTGCCCGCCTCGGTGAGCGCCCAGGTGATGTACGCGTTGGTCACCTCGGGCGGCGCGCCGCCGAACGAGTCGAGCGCGCGCGGGTTGCGCAGGTAGCCGCCCTTGCCGTCACGACGCGAGGAGAGCCACTTCGCGGTGCGGTCGATCATGGTGCGGTCGACGTCGCCGTAGACCTTCTCCATGTCGGCGAACTCCATCATCCCGTAGGCCGTCAGCGCCTCGTGCCCGGGGTCGCCGCCGAACCACTCGTAGCCGTGCTTCGGGCTCTCGTAGCCGGTCAGGCGCTTGTAGCCGCGCTCGAGCAGGCCGTGGATCTTCTGCACCAGCGCCGGGTCGGAGACGTCGTGCGCCAGCAGGTACTGCGCCGCCATCGTGTTCGGGTAGTTCGACGACGAGGTCTGCTCGAAGCAGCCGCCCGGCTCGCGGAGGATGCCGTCGGCGCCCTTGACCAGCGTGGCGAGCGGCGACGGGTACATCGTCACCGTCGCGGTGAGCGTGCGCGGCAGCGCGGTCTCGAGATCGATGGTGTGCAGGGCGCGGTCGCGCACCGTGCCCGAGAAGGCGGCGTGCGCCGGGAAGCCGAGCGGCACGACGCGGATCGCGCGCTTCACCTCGTCGTGCAGGCCGGCCGTGTCCGTCGCCAGCAGGATCTCGCTCTCACCGTCGGTGGCGACCACCTCGAGCGGGAAGAAGAGCGCGCGGCGCTCGCCCGCGTCGAGGTGCACCGGCGCGCCCGACGGGTCCTCCACCAGCTTGAAGGCGGCGCCGAACTTCGCGGTGAGGGTGGCGTCGAGCGCGTGGTCGGTCTCGTTGGCGAGCGTCACCGGGAGGCGGATGGTGTCGCCCGCCGAGACCTCGACGGGGATCTTCGCCTCGAGCGAGAGCGGCAGCTTCGACTGCACCACCGCCTCGCCGCGGCCGAGCATCCCGCCCGCCGAGGCGCCCTCGACGGTGGCGCGGAACGAAGTGACCGCGTCGGAGAGGTAGAACTTCACCTTCGCGCGCCCGTCGCGATCGGTGCTCACCGACGGGTTCCAGTAGATCGTCTCGCGGAAGTCGGTGCGAACCGGCGTCCCCTCGACGTGCGAGTAGTCGGGCACCGGGAACTGCCGCACCGGCGCCCACGTCCACAGCTGCTGCTGCTCCAGCGCCACCTCGTCGTCGCCGGCCGCGGCGCGGCGGTCGCGCTCCCTGCCGGCGAAGCCACCGCCGAAGGCGTTCTTCTTCCCCGCGAACGGCTCCTCGCGCGCGAGGACGCCGAGCACGCCCTTCTCCTTCACAGCCTCCTCGGCCAGGCGGTGCGCGGGCGCGGCCGCACGCTCCGCCTTGTCGACGGGCGGCGTCGCGGCGGGCGCGGCCATCGCCATCGGCCGCGGCGCCATCTGAGCGCGAGCCGCCATCACCCCGCCCGGCACGCCCCCGATCGCGCCCTCCAGCCCGTCGAGCACGCTCACCGTGCGGGTGGCCGGCGGGGGCGGCGCCAGCACGAGCTGCCACTCGAAGTGCCGCCAGCCGCGCGTGCCCATCACGAGGTCGAGCGCCGCCGCCGCGTTCGGCTTCGACGAGAAGTAGAAGTTCGGCTCCTCGATCGTCGCCGCCTGCCCGTCGGGCAGTTCCTTCTCGAGGTAGGTCCGCGCGAGCAGGTTCGCGCTCTTGTCGTCGGCGAAGGAGAGCACCGTGTCGTCCACCACCGCTACGTCGACCGTCGCCTCGACCGGGCGGCCCGCGCCATCGCGCGTCTCGACGGTCAGCTCGACGGGATCGCGCGGCGACAGCGACGGCTTCTGGGCGCTCACCTTCACCTGGAGGTCGGCGCCGCGGCCGCGATAGACCAGCCGCTCGGCGAGCGGCACGAACTTGTCGTCGAGCACCGTGACGCGCACCGCGCCCTGCGTGCCGCGCGGCACCGGCAGCGCGATCACCGCCGGCTGGCCGGCCGCCACCTGCGCCGTCGCCGACGAGAGGTGCGCCTCGCGCAGCACCGCCTCGAGCACGATCGTCCGCGCTTCGGTGCACGCCACGCCGACGCGCACCTCGTCGCGCTTGCCCTCGAAGTCGTCGAGCGCCGTGAGCGCGCAGCCCGCGTGCTTCGCCTCGGGCAGCGGGAAGTGCTCGGCGATCCCCGTCGGGCGCGTGATCTCGACGTGGTAGCGGCGCCCGCGCTGCGGCGTCACCGGGAAGCGCCCGAGGCCGTCGTGCAGCGACGAGAAGCGCGCCACCTCGCGGCCGGCGTCGTCGACCACGCGCCCCGCGACGTCGGCCGGCTTGCCGAGCGGGTTGGTGGCGGCGAAGTAGACGCGCGCGGGCAGCCCCTCGACGAGATCGCCGCTCTCGGGGAAGAGCGAGAGGCGCACCGTTTTCAGCACGACCGGGATGCGCTTCTGGATCGACTCGGTGACGCCGCCGTCCTCCGCCATCACGGTGAGCAGCGCGTCGCCGCGGGCGATCGCCGCGGGCAGGGTGAAGCGGACCACCGCGGTGCCGGCGCCGTCGGTGGTGACCGGCAGGCGCGCCACCTCGGTGTCGTCGACGACCGCCACCGCGGTCAGCGCGCGGCCGGCGAACGGCTCGCCCGTCGGGCGCGCCACGCTCACCGCCGCGGCCACCGTGTCGCCCGGGCCGTAGGCCTTCTTGATGAACTCGAGCGCCTTCTTGAGCCGCGGCGCCTCGTAGCTCGCCACGATCACCTTGCGCTCGTCGGTGGCGCCGTCGTCGGCGCGGGCGCGGAGGGTGTACTCGCCGCCCACCACGTCGGCGGGGAGCGGGAAGTCGTTCGCCGCCACGCCGTGCGCGTCGGAGGCCACGCGGCGCGCCATCACCGACGAGCCGCGCGGCGAGACCAGCTCGAAGGTGACGCCCGTCGCCGGCGCCGGCAGGAGCGTCGCGGTGGCGAGCAGCACGCCGCGGAACCAGATCGTCTCGCCGGGCTGGTAGAGCGGCTTGTCGCTGGCGACGGCGAGGCGCCGCGTGGCGTGGCTGGTGAGGAAGGTGCCGAGCAGCGCGTCGAGGCGCTTCTCGGCGTCGGTCGGCGGCTGCGGCGCGGCCGGCTTCACGCGCTCCAGCGCGGCGGCGTGCTCGTCGGCGGTGGGCGGCGGATCGTCGGACGTGGCGGTCGCGGGCGGCGCCGGCGGCTCGCCCCCGTCGGGGCGCGCCTCGACGACGGGCGGCTGGTTGTCGGAGAGCGGCTCGGGCCCCGTGGCGCAGGAGGTCGCGCACGCGGCGAGGGCGGCGAGGCAGCGGAGGGCAGAGCGTCTCATCGATGGACCTCTCTTCGGTGGCGCGCCGGCCGACGCGGACGACGCATTGCCCAGGAACGCGCCGCGCGAAAGAACGGTCTCCCGGCGAATGGGGACGGTATGAGCTTTCCAACCGTTCTCCTGGAATTGCATTCGTGCAGCCAGGGAAGAAGCGTAGGAAAGGTCCCCATCCTGCTTTGTGGCGAACTCGCGCGGTGGCGCTCTACACTCGCGCTCCGATGAGCACACGTCTCTATGGGATCCTGGGCCTCGGCGTCGACGCCGACGAGATCGCGATCCGCCGCGCGTACAAGCAACTGACCGCGCTGCACGATCCCGCGAAAGTCCCCGGTGACGCGAAGGTGGCGGAGCGCCACCGGGGCATCCAGCTCGCCTACGAGGTGCTCTCCGACGAAGAGCGGCGCGCGCTCTACGACGAGTTCGGCGATGCGTCGCTCAAGAAGGGCTTCGATCCCGAGGCGGCGCGGCGCGCGATCGAAAAGCAGAAGCGCGAGGCCGCGCGACGCGCGAAGGCGGCGATGCTGGCGCCGACGGCGGTGGAGCGGCGCGAACCGGTGGCCGATGAAGCCGCGGCGGGCGGCGGGGCGGTGAGGAGCAATTGGGTGATCGAGGTCGCGATCGGCCCGCAGCTCGCGCGGAGGGGCGGCGCGCTGAAGGTGCCGGTTACGCGGCCGGTGCCATGCCCGCGTTGCGAGGGCAGCGGGAGGCGCGCGGAGCCGTGCCCGAGCTGTCGCGGGCAGCTCCAGGTGAGCGCGCGTCTCGTCGAGCCGTGCGCGGGCTGCCACGGGATCGGGCTGACCGGGACGCGGGTGTATTGCAAGGGCTGCCGCGGAAGCGGGAGGCGCGGCGGCCGTCGCTGCGCGCGCTGCAGCGGCGTGGGCATCGTCGTGCAGAGGTTGGAATGCGGAGCGTGCGCCGGCCGCGGGCTGCGCGTGATCGAGCAGGTACAGCCCTGCGCCGCGTGCCATTCCACGGGACGCGCCGCGTGCAAGCGCTGCGATGGCCGGCGCACGACCCCGAAGACGCTGGCGCTGCGGCTGTGCGTCCCGCCGCGCGTCATGGAGGATCGCGACTACCGCTACGCCGGTGCCGGCTTCTCCGCGCGCGAAGACGCGCCGTCGGATCTGTTCGTGCGCTTCACCGTGCTCGCCCGCGCGCCGCGGGGACGGTATTAGCTTTCCTACCGTTCTCCTGGAATTGCATTCGTGCAGCCAG
>JAJXSP010000500.1 GCA_021784515.1 Myxococcales bacterium
GCCGCCGCCCGAGCCGCCGCAGTCGGCGGGGCTGCCGTCGCCCGGGTGGCCCGCGCCCAGCCCCATCCCCGACGGCGCACCGCCCGGACCGGGCTCCTCGTGGTGGGCGCCGCCGTCGAGCGTTCCGGCGATGGTGATGGCGCCGCTGGCGACGATCACGAGCGGCCGCGAGCCGACGGCGCGCACGGTGGCGCCCGCGGCGATCGACAGGTCGTGCACCGAGAGCACGGCGAGCCCGCCCACGTCGGTGAACGCCCCGGGCAGCGCCTGCCCGTCGACGGTGAGCGCGGTGGTGTCGATCGCCGCCTGAGGCGACACGTCGAGCGTTCCTTTCGCTCCCCCCGGCAGGTGCGATGGCACGAAGGGCGGCATGGCGAGGTCGGGCTTCGGCGCGGGCGGCATGGCGGCGTCGGGCACGCCGGCCAGCCCCTCGTCCGGCGACCCGGGGATCATCGCGTCCGTGTCGGGATCGAGCGGCGCGACGGAGAACAGGCAGCCGGCGACCGGGACGAGGAGCGCGAGCGCGACCGCTCTCACGGCGCGACTCTATCACGCGCGCCGCGAGCGATCGCCGCGAGCGCCCGCCCGGTGTGCGAGGCCGCGACGCACGCCACCTCCGCGGGCGCGCCGGTGGCGACCACCTGCCCGCCCGCCTCGCCGCCCTCGGGACCGAGGTCGATCAGGTGGTCCGCGCGGCGGATGAAGTCGAGGTTGTGCTCGACCACGACCAGGGTGTGGCCGGCAGCGCGCAGGCGCCCGAGCGCGGCGAGCAGCACCTCCACGTCCGCGGCGTGCAGCCCGGTGGTCGGCTCGTCGAGGAGGAACAGCTTCTCGCCGCCGCCGGCGCCCGGCGCGAGGTGCGCCGCGAGCTTGAGCCGCTGCGACTCGCCGCCCGACAGCGTGGCGGTCGACTGCCCGAGCCGCAGGTAGCCGAGCCCGACGTCGGCGAGCGGACGCAGCCGCGCCACGATCTTCTTCTCGACGGCGAACGTCGCGAGCGCCTCGTCGACGGTGAGGTCGAGCAGCTCGGCGACGTTCCGCCCGCCGAGGCGCACGCCGAGCACCTTCTCGGTGAAGCGCCGGCCGCCGCAGGCCTCGCAGGGCAGCGTCACGTCGGCGAGGAAGTGCATCTCCAGCGTCACCGTGCCCTGCCCCGCGCAGGCCTCGCAGCGGCCGCCGCCCCGCTCGTGCGGCACGTTGAAGGAGAACGCCGAGGCGGACAGGCCGAGCTTCTTCGCCTCGACGGTGTGCGAGAGCAGCGTGCGCAGCTCGTCGAACGCCTTGAGCCAGGTGGCCGGGTTGGAGCGCGACGAGCGGGCGAGCGGCGTCTGGTCCACCAGCACCGCGTCTTCGAGCGACTCCAGGCCGAGCACCGCGTCGCACTCGCCTTCGAAGTCGACCGGGCGGCCGCGCGCGCGGAGGAACGCCGCGTGGAGCACGTCCTCGACGAGGGTGGACTTGCCCGAGCCCGACACGCCGGTGACACAGGTGAGCCGCCCGCGCGGGATCTCGACGGTGACGCCCTTCAGGTTGTGCGCCCGCGCGTTGACGATGCGCAGCGGCGGCGGCGCGGCGGCGCTCCGGTAGCGCGCGGCCGGCTCGGCGGCCCGGAGCGGCGCGAGGGTCGACCGTCCCCGGTAGAGCGCCGCGGTGGCGGAGCGCCGATCGCGCTGCAATACAGCAAACGTCCCCTCGAACACCACCTCGCCGCCCGCCGCGCCGGCTCCCGGGCCGAGGTCGATCACGTGGTCGGCCGCGGCGATGATCTCCGGGTCGTGCTCCACGATCACCACGGTGTTGCCGCGCGCGGTCAACTTGCCGAGCACCGCGAGCAGCCGCGCCGAGTCGCGCGGGTGCAGGCCCACCGACGGCTCGTCGAGGACGTACAGCGTGCCGGTGAGGCGCGCCCCGAGCGCCGAGGCGAGCGCGATCCGCTGCGCCTCGCCCCCCGACAGGGTGCGCGTCTGCCGCCCGAGCGTGAGGTAGCCGAGGCCGACCTCCTCGAGGTAGCCGAGCCGCGCGTCGATCTCCGCCAGCAGCGGCGCCGCGGTGGCGCGCGCCTGCCGGGTGAGGTGCAGCGCAGCAAAGAATTGTCGCAATGCAGCAACCGGCAGCGCCTCCAGGTCGGCGATCGAGCGCCCGTCGATCGTCACCGCGCGCGCCTCGGGGCGCAGGCGCGAGCCCTTGCACGCACCGCAGGCGTCGTAGCCGCGGTAGCGCGCGAGCAGCACGCGCACGTGCATCTTGTACTTCTTCGACTCGAGCCAGCGGAAGAAGCCGCGCACCCCGTACCAGCGCCCCTTGCGCCACGCCTCGTCACCCTCGCCGTCGAGGACCATCGCCTGCTCGCCGCGCGTGAGCTCCTGCCACGGGATGTCGAGGCGCACCTTCAGGCGCCGCGCGTGCCGCTCGAGATCCTCCTGGCACTCGCGGTTCGAGGGCGTCTGGAAGGGGGCGATCGCGCCGCCGCGCAGGCTCTTGCGACCGTCGGGGATCACCTTGTTCCAGTCGATCCCGATGAGCCGGCCGAAGCCCTGGCAGGCGGGGCAGGCGCCGCGCGGCGAGTTGTAGGAGAACAGGTGCGGGTCGGGCGGCTCGAGGTCGCGGCCGCAGCCCGCGCAGCGGTAGCCCTCGTCGAGGCGCACCGGATCGGGCGCGCCCTCGACCAGCACCTCCGCCCTGCCCTCGCCGAGCCCGAAGGCCGACTCGAGCGCGGCGCCGAGGCGCGCCTGCTCCTCGCGCCGGATCGCGAGCCGATCGACCAGCACCGGCAGCACGCGCAGCGCGCGCAGCACGTCGGGATCGAGCGCGGTCCCCTCGGCCGGCTTCCCGTCGAGCAGCAGCCGGCTCCAGCCCGCCTTCGCCAGCGCGGCGAGCTTCTGCCCGGCGTCGTGGCCGGCCGGCACGCGCGCGATCACCTGCGCCCGCTTCCCTTCGTGCGCCGAAAGCAGCCGCGCCGCCGCCTGCGAGGCCGAGTCGCGCGCCACCCGGCCGCCGCAGTCGGGGCACGACACCTCGCCGATGCGCGCGAAGAGGAGGCGCAGGTAGTCGGCGATCTCCGTCGCCGTGGCCACCGTCGAGCGGGCGTTGCGCACGCCGTTGCGCTGCTCCACCGCGATCGCCGGCGGCACGCCGCTCAGCGCGTCCACGTCGGGGCGCGCCATCCGCTCGAGGAACTGGCGCGCGTAGGTGGACATCGACTCGACGTAGCGCCGCTGCCCCTCGGCGTAGAGCGTGTCGAAGGCGAGCGACGACTTGCCCGAGCCCGACACCCCGGTGATGACGGTCAGCGCGCCGTGCGGCACACGGACGCTGATGCCCTTCAGGTTGTGGGTGCGCGCACCCTCGACGAGGATGCAGGAGGTGCTAGGCGGCGGCGATTCCCGAGGCGGCATTCGGATCGAACGTGGCGCTGGCGACGAGGTGCTGCTTCAGCTTGAAGGAGAGCACGAGGCCGGGCGCCTTGAGGACGTGCTCGCGCAGGAAGAGGTGATAGTTCTTCATGCCCTCCTCGACGGGCGGCGCGCCCTGCGCCTTCTTCGAGGCCGTGCCGGTGATGAGCCGCATGCGCTCGCCGGGCTGGAGGAGGAAGCCCGGCTGGAGCGTCCCGAGCGCGTGCGGGCGCTGCCCCTTCTTGCCGACCTCGAGCGACCAGCCGGCGGAGGAAAGCGGCCCGGGGCCGGTGTTCTCGACGACGATCCACTCTTCGTTGAGAAGGTCGGGGCTGGGGGCGGCGTGGAGCGTGTGGATCACGAGCGGCATCGTGGACCTCCGGCGTTCGAAGGGGCGGGAGTGTACTTCGTTCGGAGGGGGCGAAAGTGTAGATCGTCAGTTGGACTGGAGCACGTACAGGTAGTCGAACTGCGCGGCGGTCCCGACGGCGCGCAGGCCCACCGCGCCGGGCGGAGCGCCCGCCGGAATCATCGCCGTGGCGCCGACCGGCATCCCGGCCACGGTGGCGGACGCGCCGCACGACTCGCCGTTGCCGTCGCTGCCGCCATGGAGCGCGACCGGCTTGCCGGCGAGCGGCTGCCCCATGCCGGCCTGCGC
>JAJXSP010000501.1 GCA_021784515.1 Myxococcales bacterium
GAGACCAGAGGGCGACCGAGGAGCCGGTGATCTTCGCGGTCTTCGTTCAGCGCGGCGGCCGCCTTGCGCAGCTCGCGCACCGCCTTGTCGAGGCGCCCAAGATCGAGCCACGCCGCGCCGAGCCCGCGGTACGCCTCGCCGCGCAGCTGCCCATCGCCGAGCCCCACCTCGAGCGCCTTGCGGAACGCCTCCGCCGCGCCCTCCGTGCGGCCGCGCCGCTGCCGCACCTCGCCGAGCGCGAGCAGCGCCTCGGCGAAGTCGGGGCGGGCCTCGATCGCGCGATCGAACGATTCCTCGGCGGCGACGAGATCGCCCTTGCGCGCGAGCCCGAGCCCGAGGAGCCACGCGGCGCGCGCGTGCCCGGGCGCGAGGACGAGCGCGCTGCGCAGCTCCTGGATCGCCGGCTCCAGCTCGCCGCGCTGGAGGAGCGCCGCGCCGAGGTCCACGCGCACGCGCACGTCGTCCGGCGCGATGAGGTCGCCGAGCTGGTCGGCGATGCGATCGAAGATGCCCACCGCGCGCCCCCGTGGCTAGGCGGGCGGCTCGCCCGTCGACCAGAGCTTTTCGCGCAGCGCCTCGAGGCGCCGCTCGAGCTGCCCGAGCGATTCGAGCTGGCGCGCGATCTCCACGTCGCGAGCCTCGGCGTCCACGCCCTGCGCGCGCCGATCGGCGAGCGCGCGGTCGAGCACCTCGCTGATGCCGCGATGCAGGGCGTCGCCCGCCGCCGTCACGAAGTCCGAGAGGCGCGCCGAGAAGTCGCTCACGATCGTCTCGAAGCGCGGCCCCACCGTCGCGGCCGCCTTCCGGATCACCTCGGGCGCCGCCTCCTTGGCCTGCGCCTTGGCCTGCGCCGAGGCGCGCTCGCGCAGCACCACCGCCAGGATCGGCGCCGCCAGCGTGAGCAGCCCACCGACGAGCGTGTTGACGAACAGGAAGATCCCGGTGCCGAGCGCGCCCAGCGCGAACACGCCGACGTCGTACTTCAGCGTGTCCACCTCGAGATCGACCCGCGCCTCGGCCGGCCCCAGCTCGCGCGCCAGCGTCGCCATCGCCTCGGCGACGTTCTCGTTCGTCACCTGGATGATCTCCTCGGCGAGCCGCTCGAGGAGCCCCGACACCTTCTCGCCCTCCTTCTCCGCCCACTCCTTCCACTTGTCCTGAATGAAGAGCGAGAGGTAGCGGCGCACGTCGTCGCCGCCGGCGCGATCGATCTCGCCCGGGAGCGCGGCGCAGAAGGCGCCGACGAACTCTTCGAGGTCGAGGCGCACGTTGGCGGTGATCGCCTGCGACTCGGCGCGGATCTTCTCGTGCATCGCGCGCAGCGTCGCCTTGCGGTGCGAAAGCTCCTGCCGCACGCGCGCGATCCGCTCCTCCAGCTCCTCGAGCGCGAGCGAGAGCGAGCGGCGCTTGATGCCGAGGTTCTGGCGCAGGTAGCCGCAGGTGCGCAGCCCGTCGGAGACGCCGTTGTCGAGCAGCACGCGGCCGCGCTCCTCGGACAGATAATGTCCGAGGTGATCGAGCAGCGCCTGCATCCCCGAGCCCGCCTTGTCCCCGGCGAGCCAGCGCTTCGCCGAGAGCGGGAAGATCATCGGGTCGGGGACGATCCGCTCGAGGTGGGTGCGGCAGAAGTCGAGCGCCTGCTCCCGCTCGTCGGGGGCGAGGAGGTCGATCTTGCCGATGATGAACACCAGCTTGTCGCGCGAGCGACGGAGGATGCGCTGCTCGAGGAAGGCACGCTCGGACTGCTTTAGCACCTGCGCCCCGTCGAGGAGGAACAGGCAGGCGTCGGCCTTCGGGATGTAGCCGTAGGTGATCTCGGCGCGCTGCTCGTTGATGTCGTTGACGCCGGGCGTGTCGACGAGGGTCAACCGCTCGCGGAGGATCTCGGCGGGCCAGCCGACCTCGACGTACTTGACATTGTGGTGCGCGCTCGCCTCGCGCCCTTCGATGGTCACCCAGTCGGCGAGCTTGTGCGGGTCCACCTCCACCTCGCGCCCGTCGAGGAGCACGGCGCGCGCGCGCGGCTGCTCGGACCACACGAGGTGGTTGATCGTCGCGGTGGTCGGCGTGATCCCCGCCGGCAGCACCGCCGCCCCGACGAGCGCGTTCACGAAGGTGGACTTGCCGTGGTTGAACTCGCCGAGCACGACGAGGTGGAACTGCTCCTGCTCGAGCTTGGGCAGCCGCACGGTCGTGAGGTCCCGGGCGAGCGTCGCCATGCCCACCTGCTCGGCGAGCGCGGCGGTCTCGCGCAGCACGGCGAGGAGCTCGCGCTTGGTGTCGGCGTCGCGGATGAGGCCGTGCTCCGTCGGGACGGCGCTCATCGCAACACCTTCGCCACTTGGGCGTCGCACTCCGCGGAGTTGGGGCCGCTCGGCGCGCCCGAGAGCCCGGTGTAGTAGGCGCTGGCGGCGAACAGCCCGAGCGCCTCGATCCGCCGCTTCGCCTCCGCCTCGCCCGCGAGGCGCCCGATCATCCGCGTCGAGACCTCGAGGTCGCGCCCGCACAAAAGGCCCGCGCGATCGGCGGTCACCGCGGCGCGCGCGTGCCACGCGCCGAGCGCCATCGTCGCCGGCTTCACGATCCAGCGCACGAAGCCGCCGGCCGCGTGCAGCAGGAAGTGGAGGGCCGTCCGGTAGAGGACGTGGTTGTTCTGCACGTGGCCGCACTCGCGGCCGAGCACGTCGAGCAGCTCCTTCTCGCCGCTCCCTTCGACGAGCGAGGCGTGCAGCAGGATCGCCGGGTCCTCGTCGGTGCCGAAGGTCCAGGCCAGGAGGCCGCCGGCGATCGGCGCGGGGGTGACGTAGGCGACCGGCGGCGCGATGTGGAGCTTGGCGGCGCAGGCCTCCGTCGCGGCGAACACCTTCGGCTGCGACCGCTCGGTCGCCTTCATCGCCGGGCCGAGGATCTCGGCGCGCGCGGAGCCGCGCCACAGCCGCACCGTGCCCTCGAGGGCGAGGCGCACCGGCTTCAGGCGATCGAGCGTGCGGAGCACCTTGAGGTCACCCCCGTAGGCGTAGGCAGCCCCTTCGCGCGACTGCGCCTCGCGAGCGCCCTTGCGCCGCTCGACGTAGCGCAAGAAGTCGAAGTCGTAGCTCGTCATTTTTGTTTTCTACCTTGGACGGCCGACCGCTTCAAAGCCCCGGCCTTCGGCCGGCGTGGTCGGCCCCATGGAGCGGGGAGGATAGCAGAAGTTCGCGGCTCACCGCGGTGCGCGCAGGTGTTCGCGCGCGGCGGCCTCCAGCTCCGCGGCGAAGCGCGGGTCGCCGCCGAGCGCGGGGATCGAGGCGAACAGCTCCGCGGCGTGGGCCCACTCGCCGTGCTTCATCGCGTGCTGACCGGCCAGGAAGGCCGTCTCCGTCGAGGGGCCGGCGGCGAGGAGGCGGACGAGGGCGTCGCGGTACGCTCCCTCGTCGTCGGCGGCGATGGCGACGGCGGCGCGGGCGAGCTGCGTGCGGCGTCCGTCGGGGCTGCGCGCGAGCTGGAGCGCGAGCTCGGCCTTCGCCTCGACGAGCGGGCCGCCGTCGAGGGCGGGCAGGGCGCCGAGCCGCGTCGGGTCGAGCCAGCCCAGCTCCGGCCGATCCGGCGCGGCGGCGTGCTCGCGGCGCTCGTAGATCAGCGCGCCGTCGTCGAGCCACACGAGGCGGAAGCGGGGATCGCCGCCGAGCTGCGCGGCGAGCGGCCCGTGGCCGACGAAGGCCCAGCCGATGTCGTAGTCGTCGACCAGCGCGCGCAGGCGGTCGGGCCGCAGGCTCGCCTCCCAGAGCCGCTGGAAGAAGGGCTCGGGGTAGAGCGACCACTCGCGCTGGTCGATGAACACCGGCTCGTCGAGGCAGAACATCAGCCAGCTGCCGAGGTCGTAGTCGTTGAGGAGGTGGCCGGGCGGCCGGTGCTCGCGCGCGAAGCGGCACGCCGCGATCGGGTAGGCCGCGGGGTCCACGCCGGTGCCAATTTCGCGCGTGAGGTGGCGCTCGGCGACGAGGATGGTGAGCCCCCACGCCGCGGCGAGTCCGGCCGCCGCCGCCCCGAGCCGCCGCCACGCCG
>JAJXSP010000057.1 GCA_021784515.1 Myxococcales bacterium
CACAGCACGCGCAGCCGGCCGCCGCCGCCCACCCCGCCGGCGGCGAGGTCGAGGCCGCCGTCGCCGTTGAGGTCGGCGATCGCCAGCGAGGCTCCGAGCCCCTCGCCGGGCTGACCCACGAACGCCGCCGCCGCGGCCTGCGACACGTCGAGCCCGCCGCCGCCGCCGGGGAGCGACGCGCCGTCGATCCGCAGCAGGCGCCCGGCGCCCTGCTTCCACAGCGGCTCGCCGAGGACCAGCTCGCCGAAGCCGTTTCCGTCGGAGTCGGGAGCGGCGAGCGCCGCGAGGCCGAGGCCGGAGCCGGGCCCGTCGGTGAGCAGCGCGAGGGCCTGCGTCGCGCCGTCGACGTCCACGCCCACCGCCGGCGCAGCGAAGACCGCCGCTCGGCCGCTCGCCGGCGAGGCGATCAGCACTGCGCGCGTGTTCGGACCGCCGACCGCACCCGCGTCGGCCACCACGTCGCCGAAGCGTTGCGGGGCGGGGAAGGTGCAGCCGAGCCGCCAGCCGCGCACCGCCTGCGACTCGAGGTCCTTCGGCGCGCGCACCGACGGCGGGGGCATCGCCGCGCCGGCGATCACCAGCGCGCCACCCGCGCCGGCCGAAGCTCCCGGCGTGCCGACGACGAGGTCGGCGAGCGCGTCGCCGTCGAAGTACGCCGCCGCGAGCGCGTCGCCGAGCTGCGCGCCGGCCATCGCCGGATCGTCCGGGTCGCCCGTGATGATGGTCGCGGCGGCCGACGGCAGCGCGCGCGGCATCGCCGCCTTCGCCAGCGTCGCGCCCGACAGGAGGTACACGCCGCCGACCGGCACGGGCATCGCGCTCTGCGCGACCACCTTGAGATCGGGCGCGCCGACGGCGAGGTCGGTCTTGCCGTCGCCGTTCCAGTCGCCGGCGGCGAGCGCGGCGCCCGCGTGCGCGCCGGGGGCGACGCCGCGCAGGACGAGGTCGGGCGCCACCGGCGGACCGTTCGCGGTGCCGAACCAGACGTACACCGCGCCCTCGGCGCTGTCGGCGGAGGCGTAACCGGCCATCGGCGCACCGACGGCGAGGTCGGCGATGCCGTCGCCGTCGAAGTCGCCGCCCGCCGCCGCGGCGCCGAAGCCGCGCACGCCACCCAGCTCGCCGACGTCCGCGGGTGGCGCCTCGAGCTGCCGCACGAAGGTCGGCGTCACCGCCGCGAGGTTGGAGGGCGCCGAGACGTTGCCGGCGCGGTCGGTCGACTCGATCGCGAACCACGTCGGTACGCCCGCGAAGAGGCCCGTCACCGACGGGAAGAGGCGCGTGCCGGCGGCCGCCACTGCGGGCGCCGTCGCCACGTTCGCCGCGGCGAAGGTCTGCGCGGTGATCGGTCCGAGCGCCCAGCGGAGCTGGTAGGAGGCGACCGGCGGGTAGTCGTCCGACGGCGCGGTGAAGGCGAGGTTCACCTGCGCCCGCGTGCTGGACGACACCGCGAGGTCGGTCACCGTCGAGGGTGGGTTGCCGTCGGAGTTCACCACCACCCACGCGCTGCCCGCGTGGCCTGCGCCCGTCGCGTCGGCCCGCAGCAGGCGCCCCGCCCCGCCGGGGATCATCACCCCGTCGATGCTCCACTGCATCCCGCTCGCGGTGCCGGTGGCGACCTGCACCCCGTCCACCGAGAGCGTGATCGCCGCGTCGGGCACGCTCACGGTGCCGCTTACCGTGGCGCCGCCGGCCCGCACCACGCCGCCGCCCGACGGAGCGTCGATCGTCACCTGCAGCCCCTGCAGCGCCAGCACGCACGGCGCGGAGTAGCCCGAGTTGCCGTCGCCATCGACCGCGCGCCCCACCAGCACGTCGTACCCCTCGGGGAGCGTGACCGTCGCCAGCGGCGAGCCGTCGGCTTGCGGCGGGAAGACCGCATCGCTGGCGGTGCCGGTGACGCGGACGTCGGCGAAGCGCGCGTCGGTGGCGGTGGTGACGACGACCTGCACGCCGGGCGTCTGCGCGTCGACGTCCTGGTCGGCGGTGAGGCTGTCGCCGCAGTGGAGCGCGGGCAGCCTATTGGGTGAGGGCGCCGGCGCGAGGGTGATCTTCGGCGGCACCGCGCTGATGAGGACATCGAGCGAGGCCACGCTCACGTCGCCCGCGTCGTCGGCGACCGAGGCGAAGAAGCTGTAGATGGCGTCGCACGTGGGCGGCGTGCCGTCGGGGCCGGACGGGCACACCGTCGCCGCAGGGAAGTCGGCGCGCGCTCCCAGCTTCTGCCCCGCGTCGGCGACCACCATCGCGTCGGGCCCCACCGGCTGCCCACCGACGGTGAGGTGCACGCCGTGGCCGATGCACTCCTGATCGACCGCCAGCGCCACGTCGTACTGGAGGCCGTCGTCGATCGGCGGCGAGACGTCGTCGTCCACGTGGATGATCCAGTGCTTGGGCGGTGCGACCGGCTTCGGGCGGAGGAACAGCAGCGCGCAGCCCGAGGTGGCGAGGCTGACGTCGACGGAGGCGGTGCACGGGTTGCCCGCTACGTCCCCCACCGTCGCGGTGACGGTGTTGGTGTTGGTGCCGGGCGAGGCGAGCGTCACCTCGTGCGTCGCCGCGCCGCCCGCCATGGAGACCGCCGGCGCGCCCTGATCGAGGCCGTTGACGCCGAACGAGACCGGCTGCCCGGCGACGTCCTGTGACGACGAGGCGAGCGTCGCGTTCACCTGCACGCCGGGCTTCTGCAGGTCCACGTCGGAGGCAGGGCCGAAGACCGCGTCCGCCTTCGGCGACGAGAGGCTGCACTCGGGCGCGATCGAGTCCACGAACACCGCCAGCTTCGGCGACACCACCTGCGAGCTGCCGCCGTGGCAGCGCACCTGCACGACGTGCTGGCCCTCGGCGATCGTCGTGCGATCGAACACCGCCTGCCCGAGCCCGTCGGCGGTCTGCTGCGCGACCTGCGCGCCGTCGACGAGCAGATCGATCGGCGTCGTGGCGGCGGTGAGTCCGAGGACCCGCGTCTGCTCGCCCGGCGCCTTCGGATCCTCGTCGACGGAGACGTTGAGCACCGGCACGGCGAGCCCCTTCACCGACGCGAAGCCGGGGTAGAAGCCGATGGTCTGGCAGGCGGTCGGGTTGGTGCACACGAACCCCGCGCTGCGCGCCGTCGAGGAGTTGCCGAAGTTGTCGGTGACGCTGGCGACGAGCGTGACGTCGGGCGTGTCCTTGCCGCAGGACGGATCCGAGCCGTGCGACGACGGCGGCAGCACCACGTCGTTGAAGGTGGCCTCGCCCGAGGTGGCGACCGTCGTCGGCTGGGCGAGGCCGTTCACCGAGAGCGCGACGACGCTGCCGGTGGCGGCGGTGGTCACGACGATGATGTCGCGCATGAAGGTGGAGTCCTGCGGGTCCGGGTTCTGGTTGTCCTTCGGGCCGAAAACGAAGCCGTCGGCCGGGGCGACGATCGCGATGATCAGGCTCGCCGAGCGGATCGTCACCGCAACCGGCGCCGACGAGCAGCCGCCGCCCGAGGCGACCAGCACCACCCGGCCGTCGCCATCCGGGGTGAGCGTGAACGCCGAGAACACGACCTGCCCGCCGGCGACCACGCCCGCCGTCGGAGCCCCGCCGTTGCCCGAGAGCCCGATGCTGGTGCCGTCGGGAATTCCCTGCGCGGCGACGGTGACGTTGAGCTGGATGCCCGAGATGGCGTTGGAGACGTCGTCCTTCGGGCCGATCGGCTGGCCGTCGAAGGGCGCGGTGATGGCGAGGCCGCAGGCCGCCGGTTGCCCGCAGGCGGCGACGCTGAGCCCGAGCGCGAGGAGCGCCGCCCGAGGCACGAACCGCCGTCGCCACGCTGGCACTCTCTCGAGGATAGCGGGCGCCGGTGGTGCTTTCAACCGACGGTCAGTGGGTGGCCAGGAACAGGTGCCTTTCTGGCAACCCCCTCAGGGCACTTCGACGAGGAACGCCTCGAGCGCGGCGTGGAACGCGTCGGGCTGCTCGTGGTGAACCATGTGCGCCGCGTGCGGGACGATCATCGCGCGCGCATTGGGCAGACCCGAGGCCGCCTCGAGGGTGAGCTTCGGCGGGAGCATCACGTCGTCGCTGCCGCCGATCGCGAGCGCCGGCGCCTTGATCGAGGAGAGAGCGTCGCGCACGTCGAAGCCGTGGACCGCCTGGAAGTCGGCGAGCGCGATCTCGGGCGGGCACTGCACCGCCACCGCGCGCCAGCGCTCGACGAGATCGCGTGGCGCCGACGGCGCGTAGCACGCCGCCGCGAGCAGCGCCGCGTGGTCGGCCGTCGGGTCGGCGAAGGCCGCCAGCACCGCCGGTCCGACCCGCATCCGCGCGCCGCTGCACACCAGCACCAGCCCCGCGACGCGCTCCGGCCAGGCGAGCGCGCAGCGGAGCGCGATCGCGCCGCCCATGCTGTGCCCGACGAGCACGACCTTGTCGATGGCGAGGTGCGCGCACACCGTGCCGACGGCGTCGCGGTAGCCGTCGATCGAGACCTCGTGCCACGGGTCGGACTGCCCGTGGCCGGGCAGGTCGGGCGCGATCACCCGCCGCTGCGGCGACAGGCGGCGCACCACGTCCATCCACGTCACCGACGAGGCGGCGGCGCCATGGATGAAGACGACGGGCGCGCGCTTGGACCCGCCCTCGTCGCGGACGCGGAGCTTCTTGTCGCCGATGAGGAGGCGCCGCATTGGGTTGTTTCTTGGATTGGACGGCCGACCGTAAGACCGGCGCGCGGTCGGCCGACGACGGCCGCTCAGCGCTGCGCGGCCTTGAGCTTCTTGACCTCGGCGATGAGCTGCGGCAGCGCCTGCTCCCACGTCCCCACGAGGCCGTAGTCCGCGACCTGGAAGATCGGGGCCTCGGCGTCCTTGTTGATGGCGACGATGACCTTGCTGCCCTTCATGCCGGCGAGGTGCTGGATGGCGCCCGAGATGGCGACGGCGACGTACAGCTCGGGGGCGACCACCTTGCCGGTCTGCCCGACCTGCAGGTCGCTCGGCACCATGCCCGCGTCGGTGGCCGCGCGGCTCGCGCCCATCGCGCCGCCGAGCAGGTCGGCCAGCTCCTCGAGCAGCTTGAAGTTCTTCGCGTCCTTCATGCCGCGCCCGCCCGACACGATCCGCTTCGCGTCGGTCAGCTCCGGCCGCTCGCTCTTCGACGAGGCGAGCGACACGAAGGCGGCGCCGCGCGCGTCGAGCGCACCGGCCGCGACGGCGGTGACGGCGCCGGGGGCGCTCGCGGGCGTCGCCGGCGGGAAGGCCGTCTGCCGGACCGAGGCGAGGACGATCGCGCTCTCGACCTCGACCTTGGCGAGGATGTTGCCCGCCTGCATCGGGCGCGTGAACGTGCGCGGCCCGTTCACCGCGACCACGTCCGACGCCATCGCCGAGCCGAGCAGCGCGGCGACGCGCGGCAGGAGGTCCTTGCCGGTGGAGGTGGCGGTGCCGGCGACGAGCGTGGCGCCCTGCTCCTTGGCGATCCGCGCCACGACCGGCGCGTACGTCTCTGCGAGGTAGTGCTCGAGCCCCGGATCCTCGACGGTGATCACCTCGGGCGCGTACTTCGCGGCCTCGGCGCCCGCCGCGGCCGCGCCCTTGCCCATGACGAGCAGCGCGACCGGCCCGTGGTGCTCCGCCGCCGCGCGAGCGAAGGTGATCGCCGGCAGGCTGGCGGTGCGCAGGTGACCATCGACGTGTTCGACGAACAGCAGGACCTTGCCCATCAGAGCACCTTCGCTTCGTTGTGCAGCTTGGCCACGAGCTCCTCGACCGAGCCGACCTTGATGCCGGCCTTGCGCGCCGGCGGCGCCTCCACCGCGACGGTCTTCACGCGCAGCGCCGGCGTCACTCCGAGCTCGGCGAACGTCTTCTTCGCGGTCGGCTTCTTCTTCGCCGCCATGATGCCCTTCAGCGACGCGTAGCGCGGACCCTCGGCGTAGGCGTGGGTCGCGGCGGTCTTGCCGTTCTTCACCGCCTGGGGCGCCACGATGCGCAGGTCGACCGTCACCACCGCCGGCAGCGGCACCTTCTTCGTCTCCACGCCCGAGTCGACCTCGCGATGCACGAGCAGCGCCTTGCCGCCGTCGACGACCTCGATGCCCGCGGCGAAGGTCGCCTGCGGCCAGTTGAGGTAGCCGGCGAGCAGCTGGCCCGCCTGATTGCCCTCGGAGTCGGCGGCGAGCTTGCCCATCAGCACCAGGTCGGGCTTCTCCGCCTCGACCAGCTTCTTCATCACCTGCGCCACGATGTCGGCGTCGAGGTTCTCGTCGGCGCCGTCGACGTGGATGGCGCGGTCGGCGCCCATGGCGAGCGCCGAGCTGAGCACCTTCCCCGCGTCCGCGGTGCCGATCGTGGTGACGACCACTTCACCATCGCGCGCGTTGCCCGCCGAGGCGTTCTCGGTGAGCCGCAACGCGGTTTCCACGGCGTACTCGTCGAACTGGTTGGGGACCCAGTTCGTGCCGCTGAAGTCGATCGCGTTGCCCTTGAACCTGGTCTTCTGCTCTGGGTCGGGAATGCGCTTCAACGAAACAAGGATTTTCACGGGGAGCCTCCATCCGGGGGAGCCGGGGCGCTCTTAACACCTTTGATCCTGCATGTCAATGCGACGCGTCATCCGGCCGCCGCTCCCCTCTTGCGCTGCCACCCGGCCCTCGGAGAGCGTGCCCCGCCATCTTGACGGACGCGGCGGCGTGGGCTAGACAGCGGGGCCATGCGCAAGCCGCGTTCGTCGATCCGCATGCTCGCCCGGTGCGGCGCCATCGCGGCCCTCATTTCCCTCGGCTGCGACACCAAGAGCGAGGCGAAGCCGCCCGCGGAAGCCACGCCGGCCGCCGCGACGGCGAAGGCGCAGGCGCCGACGGCGACGGACACCGCGTCGCTCCCCGGGCTCGACCTCTCCGGGCTCGATCCGACGCAGGTCCAGGGGCTCGACAAGCTGCTCGACCAGAAGCCGTCGGCGTGCGGAAAGCCCCATTCGCTCCGCACCTCGCTGAAGAGCGATCCGAAGTGCAAGCGTTCGGTGTTCGCCGCGCGCTACCTCGTCACGCTGCTCAAGGCGGGCCTGCTGCCGTCGGAGGTCGAGGAGATCTACGACAAGCGCTTCGTGACGCCCGAGACTGGCCGTAGCGACGTCGCGGCGGCGCCGATGCGCGGCAACCCCAACGCGCCGGTCGTGCTGGTCGAGTATTCGGACTTCCAGTGTCCGCACTGCAAGCTCGCCGAGCCGCTGCTCCAGAAGGTCCTCGACGAGTTCCACGACCAGGTGAAGCTCTATTACAAGAACTACCCGATTTCGAAGCTCCACCCCGAGGCGGCCGACGCGGCGGCGGCGGCGGTGGCGGCGGGCAAACAGGGCAAGTTCTGGCCGATGCACGACCTGCTGTTTGCCAATCAGGACAAGCTGACGGCGACGGACCTGGAGCGCTACGCGGCCGAGATCAAGCTCGACGTGAAGAAGTGGAAGGCCGATCTCGGCGCCGCGCGCGCCTCGGTGGACAAGGACCACAGCGACGGCGAGAAGCTCGACATCACCGGCACGCCCACCATCTTCATCAATGATCGCAAATACGCGGGGCCGCTCCGGTACGACCAGCTCAAGGACTGGATTGAAGAAGAGCTGAATCGGTAGCTTCTCCCCTCCGTTGGTGGTGCCCGAGCGGGCCCATCCAGCTAGCCCTCGGCTACAACCTCGGTATCGCGAATCGCCTCTGCCCGGAGCTGGACCTGGCGAGCGAGCGGGCGGCCTTCGCGCGCGTCACCGAGCGCTGGAACCGCGACCAGATCCGCCTCGCGCGAGGCGGCCGCCATCGCCGGCGACGGGCGACGAGATCGCCATCGGGGGACGAAACAGGTCGCGACGAATCACTGCTGGATCGCCTGACGGCGTGCGCGGAAAAATCGTTTTTCGGAAGGGTCAGCGTGCGGCGTGCTGGATTCCGGGGACCGGGGCTTGCGCGCTCTTCTTGGCGGGCTTGGCGGGGGGCGTTGTCGCGGCGCCGGCGCTCGCGGGTTCGAGCGTCATCAGGAGATCGCGAAGTAGATAGATCACCTCGGGCGCCTCCATCTTGGCCAGTTCGTGAATGCCCGGGATGTCCTTCATCATCGGCGTTTGATCCGCGCCGGTGAGCGGGTTTCCCGACGAGAAGAAGCTCGGCATGTTGACGCCCTGATAGAGCAGTTGCGGGTCACGGATCCAGCGGGCCACCCAGTCGCCGCGCAGGCGGTTCTTCGCCAGCAGGAGGTTCGGCGCGCCCTTCTGCGCCATCTCGGGAGTGGGCGTGTCGCCGAGCGTGTGGCACTGCGTGCATTGTGCCGCCTTGAATGCGCCCTGCGCCTGCACCTTGCGCTCGCCCTCCAGCTTGAACCCCGAATTGTCGTGATACGGGTAGTCGGCGCCGTCGAAGGCGGAGAACATCGCCACGATCGCCGTCGCCTCGGAATCGGGCAGGCCGAAGGTCGGCATTCTCACCTGCAAATGCGGGCGCAGCTTGCTCGGCGATTTCAGGAACGAGAACAGCCACGGCGGCTGCGTTTTGGCGCCCTCGCCGGTCAGCACCGGCGGCGCGAAGCGCGGCCCCTGGTCGGGACTGTCGCCATTGTAGACCGGCAGCGACCGGATCTCGCCCACCTTGCCGTCCAGGCTGTGGCAGCCCTGGCAATCGTAGAAGCGCACCAGGTCGCGGCCCTTCTCGCGCAGCGCCTCCATCGGCGTGAGCTTGTGGCCGCGCGCCTCGTCGTCGCGCGTCTTGCCGCGCATTCCCTTGAGCACCACCATCACGTCCTGGATCTCCTCGGCCGTGAAGTCGAATTGCGGCATGCGCGTGTCCACCCGCTCGTAGCGATAGACGCGCGGGTGCTTGAGCTTGTTCTCGAGCCACGCCTCCCAGGTCTGCTTGCTGTGCGAAACGATGTAGTCGCCGTAATCGAGGCGCGCGACCTCCTTTACGCCGAACTCCGAGAGATCGACGCCGACGCCGGCGCGCGTCTCCATGCCATTGATGGCGTGGCACCCGAAGCAGCCGTAATAGGTGACCAGCTTCTTGCCGAGCGCCTCGAAATCCTTCTTTTGTTGATCGACCGGCAGCGGCACCGCCGGGTAGTCCTTCGGCTTGCCGTCGACGAACTTGCTGCCGGCGAGGAAGGTGGCGACGTCGGCGGCCTCCTGATCGCTCAATCGGAGGTTCGGCATGCGCGTCTGCGGCGCGTACTTCTTCGGGTCCTTCAACCAGGCATAAATCCATTGCCGGCTCGCCTTCGCGCCGATGTTGCCGAGGTCGGGGCCGTGATCGAAATGGGAACCCCGATTGACGCGCTCGATCTTGTCCGGCTCGGTGGGGGCCGTGCGGTTGTGGCAGCCGTAGCAGCCCAGGCCGTCCACCAGCGCCTCGCCGCGCTTCTCGTCGCCCGCCGGGATCGCGGCCTCGTCGGGCATCGCGAACGGCGTGGAGGTCCCGAGCAGGAACGAGGTCATGAGGAGCGCCTGCTGCTGCGGCTGGAACTTCTCGGCGGGGAGGAGCTCGAGCGCCTCGGCGCGCTTTTGGGGATTCGTCTCGCCGATCTTGTCGATCTCCGCGAATCCGTCGACGTACTTCGGCTTCGCCGACTCGGGGTATTCTTCGGGGTGCAGCCGCTCGGGGAAGAAATTCGGCATTCGGGTGTTGGGGCGGAATGCCTTCGGGTTCTGGATCCACTCCACCATCCAGCCGGGATTGAGCTTCGAGGCGGCGTGGCGCAGGTCGGGGCCCGGCTTTGCGCGGCCCTCGTATCCCTCGATCGGGTGGCAGCCGTAGCAGCCCGCCTCGTCGATGATGCGGCGCCCGCGCGACAGGTGCGGCGCGAGATCGACCAGCACCGCGTCCACCTTCGCGTCGTCATTGGCGTCGGGTGTGCCGCACCACTTGCCTTCTTCGATCTTCGCGTCGAGCTGCTTGTCCAGGTCACGCGAGGGATTGATGGGCAGGCCGAGCGGGCCGCATTTGAGCTGCACGCCGGCACTTTGAGAGCCTGCGGCCGCCCCGTCCTTCGGCGGGGACCCCAGCTTCGGGCACTCCACGTCCGTCTCGCATTTGAGATAGGCGCGCAGCTCCACCTCCTGGCGGTGGCACTGGCGGCACTCGCTCTCCATGTAAGGACCTTCGAGGAGCGGGTACTCCCAGAAGTGCTTCTCCGCGTCGTGGTGGTCCTCCGTCGGGGCGTGGGCGTAGAACTTCGTGGTCGCGCGGCCCTGACCGTCGTGGCACGCGGTGCAGCCGAACTTCTCCGGCGGGTGGAGCGCGAGCAGCGTGCGACGGTAGGGGTGCGTCTGGAACACCTTGGGCAGGACCGTCTCGAATCCACCCTTCGTCGAGCCCATGTGGCAGCTCTCGCAGCGGTCCACCCGCCCCATCTCCGCGATGTCCTGCTGCACGATCTCCGTCGCGGGGCCGAACAGTCCGGCGGGACCGCTCCCGGCCTTTTCCTTGGCCGCCAGATAATGCCGCTCCAGCTCCTTCACCGGGCGCTCGAGGTCGTCCACCTTCTTTTGCATCGCCGTCACCGATTGATCGTAGGCGTCCACGGCGACGGGGCGGCCGGCCGACTGGTAGTTCCCGGCCGCGTACTCCTCGGCGGAGAGCGCGTCGCAGGTCGGGCGAAGGTCCTTGTCGTGGCCCTTCTTCACGCAATCGCGCGCGGCCGCCGACTGGTTCATCGCCAATTCGTCCTTCGCGAGCTGGGCCTGGAACTTTTCGAGCTTCTTCGCCCGCTCCTCGTACTCCCGCGACGCCTTCGAGTCCTTCGGCGTCCCGGGGCCGAGCTGGTGCTTGGCGACGGTGTAATAGTAGTAGGCCTCGTCGAGGTTCGACTTGGTGAAGGTGTAGTTCTGCTGCTTGTCGAAGGCGACGAACTCCAGATCCTGGAGCTTCGCCCGCTGGGCCGCCTCCTCGGCCACGGTCTTCCGCCGCTGCTCCTCGACCCGCTTCAACTCGGCGGTGGCCTTCTGCCACCCGGTGCTCTTCTCGAGGGCGGCGCGGGCCTCGTCCCACGCCTTCTTCGACGTCGTCGTCTCGAGGGTGAAGAAGGTCTCCTGGTAGCCCTTGTACTCGCGGCGCGTCGCCGTTTCGTCGTAGACCGCCCAGAAGGTGACGGCGCCGAACGCGCCGGCGAGGAGGAAGAAGAGCCAGTTGTAGGAGATCTGCTCGTCGATCTTGCCCAAGTGCGCTCCTGGGGTCGGTGGGACCCTGCGCGCACGTCGGGCGCTGCCGTCGCCGGCGGGGCAGGGCGCCCGTTCTTTAACGCGGGCACCTCCCACCGTCAACAGGGCGTGGGTTGGTTTCCCGTCGGTGACGGGAGGGGCGGGCGGGCGCCTTAGAAGGAGACGCGAAGGCCGAAGCGCATCGAGAGGGGCAGCTGGTAGGCGATCGGCTGGCCGTAGTTCGGGTTCAGGTTGGGCTGGCTGCCGTTGAAGTTCTTCAGGTTGCGGAGGTCGGCGACGGTGCCGTTCTTGATCGGGGCGACGTTGTCGTACGAGTAGAGGTCGTCGACCTCGGTGACCGCCTGCTCGTTGAAGACGTTGAAGACGTCCCACGTCATCTCGAGGCGGAGGCCCCGGCCGAGGTTGCGGCCGTACCCGACGTGCGTGTCGAACTGGGTAATGAACGGCGTGCGCCCGCCCGAGCCGCGAGGCAGGATGAAGGTCTCGTTGGGGCCGTAGGGGTTGCCGCCGATCACCTCGATCGGGCGGCCCGACAGGCCATCGAAGGTGAGGCCGAGCGTGACGGAGCCGTCGCCGACCGGGATCTCGTAGGCGCCGGTGACCTTGATGTTGTGGGGGCGGTCGTCGGGCAGCGGACCGTCGCGGTTGATCAGCAGCTCGCGCAGGTCGTATTGCGTCGAGATGTTGGGGTCGACCTGGCCGTTCGACGCCTGGAAGAGGCCCGGGTAGTTGCCGAGCGTGCGCGAGTAGGTGTACGAGGCGAGCACCACGAAGTGCCTCGAGAAGCGCTTGTTCGCCGTGAGGACGACCGCGTTGTAGTCGCGCCGCGGGCGCTCGAACTGCGACTGCGCCTTGTAGAGGCTGAGCGTGGTTTGTGCGTCGGAGAGCTGCGACCTCAGCGTGTTCGCCGTCGCCGCGTCGAGCTTCGGGTTGGAGAGCTGCTTGTTGATCGAATTGATCTGCGTTTGGAGCTGAGCGAGCTGCCCGGGATCGGGCGCCGCGCCCGGGTTGGCAATGAGGTAGTTGTAGCCGCCGTCGGGCGACATGTCCTCGATGATGTTGCCGAGGTCGCGGTGGACGTAGGCCGCGCCGAGGACGAGGTCGAAACCGACGTCGTACTGGACGCCGGCGACCACCTCGTTGGAGTACTGCCCCTGCAGGCCGGGCGCGACCTTCGCGAACGCGCCGCCGACGGGGTGCGCCGGGTTGACGAAGTTGCAGGGTGCGCCGCCGCCCGCGCCGCCGATGACGCGGCCGTTCGCGTCCACGTTGCAGTTGCCGCCCGCCGCCATCGGGTCGGTCGGGATGCCGCCCATCGCGTTCGGGTGGATCATGTTGCCGACGGCGAAGCCCTCTCCCGAGAACGAGCGGTCGGCGAGGTCGGCGGGGATCGACTCGTAATAGCGGCCGTAGTTGGCGTAGATCTTCGCGCGCCCCTTGTTCGTCCAGTCGTAGACGAAGCCCACGCGCGGGGCGATGTTGTCGTAGATCCCAATCTGCGTGGCGCCGTTGACGTCCTGCACCTGCTGCGCTTCCCAGCGCACGCCGGCGTTGATCGTGAGGCCCGGCAGGAAGCCCACGTTCCACGAGTCGCGCAGGTAGAGGCTGTAGTTCAAGACGCTCGTGCTCGAGGTGAGGCCGTCGTCGAGCACCTTGGTCGAGCCGTCGGTGTTCTGCGTGGCGAACTGGAAGCGGTTGACCGAGTTGTCACCGTAGATCGTGACCCGGCCGTCGTCGTTGTGGCCGGTGAAGCGGACCGAGTCCGTGTACATGTTGTCCTCGAAGTCGCCGCCGAGCTTCAGCGCGTGCGTGCCGGCGAGCTTGAGGAAGTAGGTGAGGCCCGCCTGCACCGACCAGCGTTCGTTGGTGAGCGAGTTGACGAGGCCCCGGCCGCCGTCGGAGTAGCCCTGCACCGGGCAGGGGTTGAACGTCGCGCCGTTGCCGACCGTCGTCGGCATGCAGTCGGGCAGCGACTCGTAGCGCGACAGGCTCGAGGCGCGATTGTCGATGATCTGCGTCTGGTCGCCGGTGGGGCCGGGCTCGATGGAGTAGGACTCGTAGTGGAAGCCGGCGAGCACGTCCGCCTGGAGCTTGTGGTCGAGCAGCTTCGAGATCAGGTGCACCGAGACGTCGTGCACCTGGATCGTCTCCTTGTACGGGATGCCGTCCGAGGAGGCGTTGAAGCCGGCGCTGCCCGCCGAGAGGAGGTTCGGATCGAGCGGGTTGTTGAGCGCTCCGTCGAAGCTCGACGGCGCGCCGATGTATTCCACGCTCAGGCTGTTGTTCTCGTTGAGCGCGAAGTTGAGCTTGGCGATGTAGTTGTACAGCCGCGAGTTCGACGTGTAGGTGGTCCAGTTCTTCGAGTCGAGATCGACCGTCCGGAACGGCCCGGTGGCGGCATTGGGCGCCGGGCAGAGCGACTTGTCGGCGAGGTAGCTGGGGCAGGTGAGCGAGCTGTCGAGGTCGCCGTAGTAGGTGCCGCCCGCGGGGGCGTTCGTCCCGTTGGCATCGTCGGCGGTGCGCCGGCGGAGGATGCGCAGGTTGGTGTCGGTCTCGAACTGCGGGTGGAAGCCGGCGTAGAACCAGATGCGGTCCTTCACGATCGGGCCGCCGACGTCGAAGCCGAAGTCGAAGGCGTGGTCGACCTTCGACTGCCGGGCGATCGCCTCGCCGGTGCGCGCGACGCGCTGCGGGTCGAGCGACATGGGCTGGTAGAAGAACCACGCGCCGCCGTGGAACTCGTTCGAGCCCGACTTGGTCACGACGTTCACCACGCCGCCGGTGGCGCGCCCGTACTCGGCGTTGTAGCCGCCGGTGATGATCTCCGTCTCGTTGATGAACTCGAGCGAGAGGCGCGTGCCCATCAGTCCGAACGACGGGTTGGTGGTGTTCATGCCGTCGATGAGGAAGTTGTTCTCGGGGCCGGTGGCGCCGTTGAACGAGAAGTTGCCGGGGTTGCCGGTGTCGGCGGCGGCGCCGGGGGCGAGGGTGAGGACGGACTCGTAGCCGCGCCCGCGCACCGGCGTGTTGCGCACCAGATCGTTGGTCACCTGCGTCTGGATCTGGGTGTTGCCGACGTCGACCGACGAGGCCTTCTCGGTGACGTGGTAGGTCTGCGTCTTGGCGGCCCGGGTCGGCATCGCCGCGTTGACCTGCAGCGTCTTGTCGGCGTTGATGAACACGCCGGTGCGCTCGACCTTCAGGTTCGAGAAGTAGAACCGCACCGTGTACTCGCCGGGCGGCAGCTCGGTGATGATGTAGCGGCCGCCGGCGTCGGTGAACTCGGTCTGCTCGCCCTGGAGGGCGGGGCTGGTGGCGGTGACGGTGACGCCGGCGAGCGGCTTGCCGTTCTCCTCGTCGGTGACCACGCCGGCGATGTTGCCGTTGACCGATGCGTGGGCCTGGCTCCCGAGGCCGAGCGCCACGAGCAGCGCGGCCCAGGCGAGGCGCGAGTGGTTGCGTCGCATTTCGTTCTCCTCGAGTGCGGGTCGGGCTAGTTGCCGGCGCCCATGTCAGGGGACGCCATCATCGCCATGTCTCCCGGGACGGCGCCGCCGTCGCCGGCGGGCGCGATGCACGCCTCGGGCATGGGGAGCGCGGCGACGGCGAGCGCGTCGAGCATCGGGTCGCTGTCGGTCTTGCTGTTCGGCGCACACGAGGTCGGCAGCATCATCGCCGTCGGATCGCAGTTGCGCACCACGAACGGCTGCGTGATGGAGAGGCTCGTCTTGCCGCCGTGCGCCTTCAGGCTGGTGTCCGGGCCCATCGCGCCCATCGCCAGCGCCGCCAGCGTCAGCACGTAGGTGCAGCTCGCGAGCTTCGCGGGATCCGTCTCGCCGGCGGCGCACCCGGCGAGATCGATTGCCTTGCCGAGCCCAGCGACCGGCGCCACGTCGACGAGGCGCGTGTTGGTCGCGCACTGCGTGGCGCTGGTGCCCTGGTCGAGCCACACCTCGACGTCCACCGCCGCCGGCTGCCCCTTGGCCGGCATGAGCGGCACGATGGCGCCCTTGACGACGAGGCCGCGCAGCGCGTCCTGGTCGAGATCGGCGTTCGCCATGAACTGGAGGATGTCGTTCGGCGCGAGGACGGGGATCGCGGCGGCCTCGCAGGGATCGATCGTTCCGTCGCCCGCGTTCGCCGGGGTCATCGCCGCGTCGAAGCCCGTGCAGTTGCCGGCGTCGAAGTCGCCCAGCGCCCAGGGCGCCGTCTTGGCGACGCCGTTCAGCACCATGGCAATCCCGCCCGCGACGGCCTGCTCCTGCGCCTGCTGCGCCATCGTCGGGGTGCCCGCGCTGGACGAGACCAGCCGCACCTGCGGCCCGCGGGAGGTGTCCACGCTCGAGGTGCTCGCGCTCCCGATGGCCGCGAGGGTGAGCGCCGTCGTCGAGGCGGCGATGTCCGACGTGGTGAAGTCGAAGGTGTAGGGCGTGCCCGGCGCCGCGACGAGCGGCTTGCCCGCCGCGTTGACCGGGGTCTGCCCGGCCTTGTCCTTCACGCGCGAGAGGTCGAGCTGGATGGTGTACCTGGCATTCGCGTCGAGCGGCGCGAGCGGCTTCATGACGAGCGCCGGCCCGAGGGGGATGCCGCTGTTGCCGAGGGGGTCGGAGCTGTTGTCGGGCGCGCCGCCCGGATCGTAGTAGTTCACCGTCGGCACGACCGTGCCCTGCTCGTCGAGCAGGCCGATCACGCCGTCGGCGATCGTGTAGGTGTAGGCGTTCGTCTGCTTGTCGATCGCGACCTGCTCGATCGACGGGTCGAGGATCTTGTTGAAGACGATGCCGATCCTCAGCCCGCCGTTCGTGCCGGGGATGCGATTGGGATCGGCGGCGCAGGCGGGGCCACCTTCCCCCGTCGGCGCGCACCCGGGGGGCGTGCCCACCTCGGGTGGCTGCGCGGCGAGCGGATCGATGCACGAGCCGCACAGCGGCGCGCCGGCGGCGCCGGTCATCGCGTCGCTGCAGTCGGGGTTCTTCCCGGCCGGGATCTGGCAGTCCGCCGCGGTGCTGCCGATTTTGCCGAAGGGCGTCGGAGGGACGCCATTGATCTGCGCGGGACAGGGGTTCGACAGGTCGCACGACGGCGTCGGGTTGGTCATCGGATCGCGCACGTCGAGGAGGTCGGTGATGAACCCCGTCGCCAGGCCGGGCGTCTCATCACCGACGAGGATCCGCAGAAGCTTCGGGGGCCCGGGATCGTCGGTGAGGTGGCCAGCGTCGATGTCGCTGCAGCTCGTTACGGCGAGGAGCGCGAGGCCGAGTCCTGTCGGTCCGGCAGTGGAGAGCAACCGCTGTCGCAGCATCAGGGCTCCTTGGACAGAGAGCCTCCAGTTCGCCTTGCGCTGCTCGAATGTCAAGATTTTGTCAGCCGGTGGAGGGCCCGCCGACCAGGCGCCCGCCCGTCGGCGAGCGCGCTCGATCAGTTCTTCGTCATGATGCCGAGCACCTTCACTCCGGCGCCGCGGCAGGTGTCCATCACCCCGACCACCTCGCCGTAGTTGGCGCGGTCGTCCACGTCGAAGAACATCACCTTCTCGCCGGCGCGGCGCGACGCGAAGATGGTGCGCACGTGGTCGGCGAGCAGGTCGCGCGAGACGCCCGCGCCGTTGATCGCCAGGCTGCCGTCGGCGTCCACGCGGATGACCACCTGCTCGCTCGTCACCGGCGGCGGGCTGGTCTCCACGTCGGCCTTCTGCGGGACGGCGATCTCCAGCTGCTTGAGGAGGATCGGCGTCAGGACCATGAAGATGATCAGGAGCACCAGCACCACGTCCACGAGCGGCGTGATGTTGATGCTCGCGTGCACCTTGTTCTTGCCTCCTCCGCCGCCGAAGCCCATCAGTTCCCTTCGTTGACTTCCACTGCGTGACCGCCGACCACTTGAGAGCCCGCGCCTTCGGCGCGCGTGGTCGACGCTTTCTTCTCGTCGGTGCCGAGCGACACCTTGCCGGCGCCGGCGGCGTGGATCTTCTCCAGCACCGCGCGCACCGTGCCGTACTCGAGCTTGCGGTCGGCCTTCACGTGGACCTCGCGCCCCGCGCCCAGCTCGCGCTTGAGCTTGACGAAGAACTGCTCGCCCTCGGCGGGCTCGGCGCCGACGAACACCTTGCCGTGCTCGTCGACGCACACCACCACCTGCTCGCCGGTGTCCTGCCGCCTCTCGTGGTGGACGGTCTCGGGCAGGTGCACCTTCACGCCGCGCGAGAGCATCGGCGTCACGACCATGAAGATGATGAGCAGCACCAACATCACGTCGACCATCGGCGTGACGTTGATTTCCGACAACGGCCCACTGCTATTGCTAGTGAATGCCATCTCTCGTCACTCCTTAGCCGGGGCAGTGGTCATGAAGCCGACATGGACCATACCTGCATCCTTCGCATCGCCAATGATCTTTTTCACGATCTTGAACTCGGTCGACTTGTCCGCTCGGATCTGCAACTCCGGCTGCGGCGTCCTCTGTGCATCCACCGCGAACTGCACCTTCAACTCAAGTTCCGTGATCGGATGATCGTTGAAGTACATGCTACCGTCCGGCTTGACCGCCAGATCCAGAGGCGGCACCA
>JAJXSP010000502.1 GCA_021784515.1 Myxococcales bacterium
CGGCTCCGTTCATCAACGTCGCCGACGACCGCGGCACGGAGTGCGGGATCCTGCCGCCACCGACGGGCGGGCTCTACAACGAGGCCCTCGCGAAAGGCTATTTCGTGAAGCAGCCCAATGGGCAGCCGGAGCTGTTCCCCTGGCGCGGCTCGATGGGCGCATTGGTCGATTTCACCAACCCCGACGCCGTCGCATTCTGGAAATCGCTGGTCAAGAAGACGACCGACCTCGGGATCCGCGGCTACAAGCTCGATTGGGACGAATACGTGGTGGCGGCGATCGGGCCGTCGCGCTTCGACCTGCGCTTCTTCGATGGCACCACGCCCGCGACCGAGCACGCGGTGCACCACGAGCTGTGGCACAAGGCGCAGCAGGAGGCGCTCGTCGAGGCGGGTGGGCCGGGCTTCCTGCTCTCGCGCTCCGGCGACTCGAGTGATGGCCAGTACACCACCGTCTGGCCCGGCGACCTCGACGCGGACCTCTCGCGGTTCCGCTCGGCAAAGACCGCCGACGGCCTCGACGTCGTCGGCGGGCTCCCTTCGGCGGTGAATGCGGCGGTGTCGCTCGCCGCCTCCGCGCACCCGCACTTCGGCTCGGACATCGGCGGGCTGCGGCACGCGCCGGCGAGCACCGAGGCGATGGCTCGCTGGGTCGAGTTCGGAGCGCTCTCGACGATCATGCAGGTGCGGGGCGAGAGCCGTAACTTCCTCCACCCCGATCAACCGGATTTCGACCAGCAGGTCCTCGACGTCTATGCGAAGTACGCCCGGCTGCACCTGTCGCTGTTCCCCTATCTATACGCCTATGCGAAGCGGAACTCCGTCGACGGCACGCCGATCCTGCGGGCGCCGGCGCTGCAATATCCCGGGGATTCGGCCCTCGCCGCGGCGCCGTTCGAATACTTTGTCGGAGACGATTTGTTGGTCGCGCCCGTGGTCACGGCGGGCGCCACGGCGCGGATGGTGACGCTGCCCGAGGGGCAATGGGTCAATTGGTGGACAAATGAGGTCGTGACCGGCCCTGCCGTGAAAAGCGTCGAGGCCCCGCTCGACACGCTGCCGCTGTTCGTGCGCGCGGGCGCGGTGATTCCCCTGCTGCCCGACGACGTCGACACGCTCACCACGGCGACCGACCCGTCGGTGGTGACGCTGGAGATGCGCAAGGACCAGCTGTGGATGAATGCCTATCCGGCATTCGATGGCCAGCAGCGGAGCTTCACGCTGGCGGACGGCACCGCGCTTGGCCTGAAGACCGACCCGGTCGGGATCGTGCTGTCGGTCGCCGGGGCGCCGCTCGCCCGGACATATTCCGTCACGATGAGCGTCAAGGCCGCGCTCGAGATCACCCGGGCCAACGGTGACAAGCTGCCGCTGCTGTCGTCGCTGGCCGATTACGAGGAGGCGGGGGAGGGGGCCTATTCCGACGGGAAGGTCCTGCGAATCCGGTTCAAGGCAATGGAGGACACGATCACGGTCCGGTTGCCCTCGCTCTGATCGTTCCCGTTCCCGTTCCCGTTCCCGGTCCCGCTCCCGTTCCCGCTCCCGTTCCCGCTCCCGTTCCCGTTCCCGTTCCCGGTCCCGCTCCCGTTCCCGTTCCCGTCAGAGTCCTCCCGAGTCGTAGCTCGATGGAACGTCGACGTGGAAGGCGAGGTCGATGGTGCGCTTCTCGTTCGGCTGCAGGGCGAGCTTCCAGATCACCCGCCCGTCGTCGGGGTGCGCCTCGAAGCCGGGGGTGGTCTTCACGCGGTCGCGCGGCGCCTCCGTGTCGATCGCCACCTTCACGTCGTCCATCTCCGAGACCGGGACCTGATCGATCAGCTCGACGGTCTCGGTGCGGCCGGCCTGGTTGGCCAGCTCGAAGCGGTAGCCGAAGCGGAAGCGGCGCGTGTTGCCGAAGAAGCCGGCGTCGCGCTGCACCTCCTCGACGACAGTGCGCTTCACGCGCAGCCCCTCGTCGAGGCCGAAGGTCAGCTCGAAGCGCGCCCCCTCGGCCACGCGCTCGAGCGGGTAGCGGCCGATCAGCCCGCCGGGGCGGAACGCGTCGAGCGGGCCGGGCAGGAGCGGGAAGGGCGCGCCGTTGACCAGCTCGGCGACGCGGAAGACGAACGGCCCCATGCGCGGCGCGGCGCGGTAGGAAAAGCGCGCCTTCATCTTCGTGCGCGCGACGAACAGCCGCACCGGCGTGCCGTCGCCCGGGACGTCGGCGGCGTCGGGGACGGAGAGCTGCACCGAGAGCCCCTGCGCGCGCACGCCCACGCGCGAGTCGATGGCGTCCTTGCTCTCGCCGCCGCTCTCCTCGGCGTGCTCGACGGCCTCGTCGCGGCGCACCAGCACCTTGCGCTCCTTCGCCCGCTCCTCGGCCCACACGTTGAGGCGCTGCGGCTCGGGCGGCGTGGCGTTCTGTCGCGGCACCGCCGTCGAGAGGATCACCTTCGCGCGCGACCAGTCCTCGCCCGTCGCCTGGGTCACGGTGGCGAAGGTGGACAGCTCGACCGCGCTGCCGGCGGCATCGGCGCGGGCCTCGTAGGCCGGCTCCCAGGAGGCGCCGCCGACGAGGTAGGTCAGCTCGACGGTGGCGCGCTGCCCCTCGGGGCACGTCACCATCACCTCGGCGAGCCACTCCTTGCGCTGCGCCGAGAGGGTGAGGCGCGCGCGATGGGCCTGCAGCTCCTCGCGCCGCTGGTCGATCGCGCGGAGGCGGCCACTCTCGGCGACGGCGGCGGCGCCGGCGTCGAGCCGCGCACGCAGCACCGAGTCGAAGGCCTGGTCCCACGACTTCAGCGCGGTCGCGGCGTCGGCCATCTCGCGGCTCACCGCGCCGACGGCGACGTCGGAGAGCTGCTGCGCCCGCCGCGCCGCCTCCTGCGCGCGCGTCTGGGCGTCGGCCACCGCGCGCCGCTCGCCGTCGATCTTCCGCAGCTCGCCGTCGAGGCGCTTGGCCTCGGGCGCGAAGGCCTCGGCGCGGGTGCGCTCCTCGGCGCGCAGCCCCGCGAGCGCCCCGAGCGAGGTGCGCGCGCGGAACGAGCCCGGGTCGACGGCCGGCGGGATGCCGGAAAACCGCGCCGTCGCCCGCGGGCCGCATGCGACCTCGGCGGTCCGCGTCACCGAGGCGCGGTCGGGGTACACCACCACCTGCGTCACCGTCGTCGGGGCGGTCGCCAAAAATAGGATCGTCGAGAGGACGTTCATGGCCATTTCCTATTGGTGCATCCGCCAGCCCTTCGGCCGGCGCAGCGTGTAGACGAACGTCACCGTCGATTTCCCCGACGGCGGGAGGACGATCCGCCACTCGAGCAGGCCGTTGATCGCGTCGATCCGCGCGTCGGGGCTCATTGGGCCGAGCTTGATCTCGACGTTCTTGTCGCCGGTCGTCGGGATTTGATCGATCACCCGCACCGAAACCGGCGTGCGGTAGGGGTTGGCGATCTCCGTCGTGACGGTGTACTCGCCGACGTCGTCCTTCGAGAAGACGCCCTTCTCCGACTCCACCAGCTTCACGTTGCGCTTGGGGCGCAGCGCGCGGTCGAGGCCGAGCGGGAGCGTGAACGTCTCGCCCGGCGCCACCAGCTTGAGCTGCGCCACGCCCGCCGGATCGTCGCCCACCGCGAGGGTCGCCGGGCCGCCCGGCAGCACGCGCGACGACGGGCTCTTGATCTCGGCGACGAGGTAGGCGTCGGGCGCGAGCGCCGGGAAGAGCCGCCGCTCGACGGAGACCGGCCAGCTCTCGGCGAGCAGCGCGACGCGGCGCGCGCCCTTGCCGCTCTTGACCGTCTCGGGGCGGAGCGCGGCGAAGGCGAGGTCGTAACCGCCCGCGAGGCTGGCCGGGAGATCGGGCGCGAAGGTGGGCGGGGTCCAGGCGGGCGGCGCGGCGAGGCCCACCGAGGCGGTCGCCACCTCCTCCCTCTCCGCCCCGTTTGCGAGCCCGACGGTCACCGGCGCGGACGCCGGCCGCACGCTCTCGCGCTCACGTCGATGTGCAACGGCGGGCGCCGGCATCGGCATCGACATCGGCGCGGGCGCCTCCATCATCGACGGC
>JAJXSP010000503.1 GCA_021784515.1 Myxococcales bacterium
GAGGTCGGCGTCGTCGTTCGGGGCGCCCTCGGCCTTGCGCAAAAGCTCGTCGATTCGCCCAGCCGGGGCGCCGCTCATGACGAGGAAGAGCGCCATCGCCCGGTTGGCGGAGGGATCGGCCGGCGCGAGCGTGGTGGCCTCGGTGGCGTAGCGCTTGGCGTCGTCGAGGTGCTCCTGCGCCTGCTTGCGCAGCTCGTCGCCGCGCGCGCCCTGGCCCGCGGCGTCGGCGGCGCGGGCGTCGTCGCGGAGGTAGCCGCCCCACACCGCGCTCACCTCGGCGAGCGCGGCGACGGGGGCGGGGCTCGATTCGTCGGCGCCGCGCGCGCGCAGCAGCATCTCGCTGGCGAGACGCAGGCCCTCGTCGGTGTCGAGGCGGAAGCTGTCGCGGGCCCGCCCGAGCGCCTCGCGACTGCGCTCGCTCGCGCCGCCGGAGATCACCGCCTGCAACGCGTCGCGCCGCGTGAACGCGAACCATCCGCCGCCGACGAGGAGCGCGAGCCCGCCCGCCACGAGCACGCTCCGTCCGCCCCTGCGCCGCCCGGGCAGCCCGTCGAGCAGCTCGTCCATCGAGGGCGAACCGAGGCCCGACTGGCTGATGTCGCCCGGCGGGGTCAGGCCGAAGCCCGACGTCGATCGCGGCTCCGAGGCCCACGCGGGCGCGTCACCAATTGCTATGGGCCCGGGCGGCGGCTCGCCGACCGCCGGCCCGGCCGCCGCCTCCCGCTGGCTCGACCAGGACGGGAACGGAGAGGCCGGCGCGCCGTCGGCCAGCGTCGCCACGCGCGCGGTGGGCGCGAAGGCCGCCTCGCCATGGTTTTGCGCCTCCGCCTGCTCGACGATGGCGAAGAACGATGTCAGCTCGGCGATCGTGCCGAGGCGCTTCCAGCTGTCGCCGGTGCGCGAGAACTCGTCTTCGCGCACCGCCTTCCGCTCGACGATCCACTGCTGGAGGGTGGTGAGGTCGCGGAAGCGGCGGATCTCGCCCGTGGCGGCGCTGCGCAGGAGCCACGATCGCTCGTCGGGCAGCGTCGGGCGGTGCGCCAGCGGCGCGGCGTCGTCGACGGCGTTGGTGCGTCCGCTCGCCTCACCGACGGGCGGAGTGGTGCGCGCGGGGCTCGAGTGCGCGCTCGGGGGGGCGGGCGGCCGGGGCGGCATCGGGATCCCGGTGGCCGTGTTCCGGCGCGGCGGCCCCGCCAGCTCGGGGCGCGGCGTGACGAGGGAGCCGTCGGTGGCCGGGCGGCGGCGCACCTTGAACAGGTTGCCGCACTGGGTGCACTTCACCGTCACGCCGGCGGAGGTGACGTTGGCGTCCTCGAACTCGTAGACCGTCTGGCACTTCTCGCACCGTACGTCCATGGAGCCTCGGGCGCGTTCGCCGTCCCCCGAGATAGCACACCCGGCTGCCGCCTACCAGCCTCGCCCGGTGTTGCGGAGCACGGTGATCGACCCCTGCCGGTCGGCGCGGTGGCGCTGGAACATCACCACGTCGGCGCGCCGATCGCCGTCGAGGTCGACCACCTGCAGGGAGCGCGACAGCGGCACGTGGACGATCGCCTTCGGGTACTCGGCGAGCAGCGACTTGCCGCCGCCGAGCCACACCGCGAGCGCGTCGGTGCCGTGCGGGCCGAGGAGGTCGGGGCGGCCGTCGCCGTTGAAGTCGCCGTCGAGGGTGGGGAAGGGGCTGCCCAGCTCGGCGAAGCCGCTGTAGTCCACCGCGAGGTCGATCGAGAGGTCGATCGAGGGACGATCGGCGAAGCCCTTCGCCCCGAGGTTGCGACGCACGGCGAACCCCATCGCCAGCTTGCGCGCGACCATCACGCGCACCGCCTCGGCGAAGCCGACCGCGGCGTGGGGCAGCACCAGCTCGGGGAGGCCGTCGCCGTCGAGGTCGCCAAACAGGAGCGAGCCCGCGAACCCGGCCTGCGCGAGGAGCTGCCGTGGCTCGCCGTAGCCGCCGCCGCGACGTCCGTAATAGAACGCGGTGCGCCCCTCCATCGCGCTGATGCCGCCCGTCACCTTGTTCACCGCGAGGTCGGCGACGCCGTCGCCGTCGAGGTCGCGCACGGTGATCTGCACCACGGCGCTGTTGCGATCGACCTCCGCCTCGCTGCGCGTGCGCAGCGGGAGGACCAGGGCGGGGGCCGGCTCGAACAGCGCGCCCCCGCCGCGGTACACGGTGACGCTGTCCTCGGTCAGCGCGAACAGGTCGGCGCGCCCGTCGCCGTCGAAGTCGCCGAGCCGCAGTTCGGGTACGGTCAGCACGGCGCGCAGCCAGTAGTTGCGGGCGCGCGGATCGTAGCTATCGGCGCGCACCGAATAGCTGGCGCGCGGGGGGAGCTGGAGGTCGCCGATGCGGGTCCAGCCGCCGTCGGCGCCGCGCGCGAGCATGGCGATGCGATCGACGAGCGGCAGCAGGATCTCGTCGCGGCCGTCGCCGTTCCAGTCGCGCGCCACGTCGAGGAACACGAGCTGCTCCTCGTCGGGGAGGAGCGCGAGGCCGGGGAGATCGGCCAGCTCGTGCATGCTTCCGTCCCAGCTCCCGCCGAGGTAGGCGAGCCCCCGGGCGCTGCCGAAGAGCAGCTCGAGGTGGTGGTCGCCGTCGACGTCGGCGAGATCGACGAAGGCGGCGTCACGGGGGGCGGTGACGATTCGATCCGGGACCGGCGAGAAGCGGTCGCGGTGGTTCAGGAAGAGCGCGACGCGCCGCTCGATGCGCGGCGGCGCGCCGACGGAGAACAGGGCGAGCAGGTCGCGGCGCCCGTCGCCGTCCACGTCCTCGGCATGGACCGCGGTGAGGCGACCGGGGACGCGCAGCTCGTCGATCGCGAACTGCGGGGCCGGCGGAAGCTCGCGGGCGGGCGGCGCGGCGGCGGCGCGGCCGACCAGGAGCGCGACGAGCGCGGCCTCGCGCGCGCTCATCGAGTCCCGCGATCGTGCAGCGCGAAGGCGATCGGCAGCTCGACCGGGCCCTCGACGGGTGGCAGGGGCGCCGCGTCGAGCACCGCGTCGCGGGCCGCCTCGTCGAGCGCGGGATCGGCGCTTCCGATCACCTCCAGCGCGGCGACGCGCCCGTCGGGGCGCACGGAGAAGCGCAGGACGACCGTGCCTTCGATGCCGCGGCGACGGGCCAGCTCCGGATAGCGGCGATGCGCGCGGATCCTCGCCACGAGGTCGGCGAGGAAGCCGTCGCCGGCGCGCCCGCCGCCACCCACCGCGCCATCGCCGTGCCCGCCACGTGCGGCACTTCCGCCGATCGATTCGCCACCGCTCCCCGATCCGCCGCCCGGCGACACGGTGCCCGGCGCCAGGCCGGCTCCGGCGGCGACGGGCAGCGCCCTTTCGCCCGCCGGAGCCGCCGCCGCCTGGGCGACGGGAGCGGGCGGCGCGGGCGCTTCCGCAACGGACGCCGTGGGCGCGACGGCTTCCCGCGGCGGTCGCCGGGCAGGCGGCGGACGGACCGCTGGTCGGCGGGCCGCCGGGCGATCTCCGATCGCCGGGCCGGACGCACTTCCGGCACGGGGGGCGCGCACAAGGACGATCGTCGCGACCGCCACCGGCTCCATCGACGGGGGTGGCGCGCCGCGGCCTCGAAGGAGGCCGCCTGCGGCGACGTGCATCAGCGCCGCCGCCACCGCCGAGACCGCCATGCGCATCGGCGCACTCTATCACCGGACCGCCCCCTCGCCTCGTGCGAAGAGCGGTTGACTTCTCGGCGCCAGCTCAGCTACTGTCGCTACGATGAGGGATAGCGCCCGAATTCGCGGGCGCGGGCGACTCGCACCGGGTAGCAAAGGAAAAGGGGCTGCGCGATGGGGACCAGGCTGTACGTTGGCAATCTTCCGTACGACACCGATGAGCAAATGATCCGATCCTTCTTTGGCGATGGCGACGGCCGCCAGGTCACCCAAGTGAAGATCGTGACGGACCGCGAGACCGGGCGCCCGCGCGGCTTCGCATTCGTCGAGGTGTCGAGCGATTCACAGGCGCAGTCGGCGATCTCCGATCTGAACGGGCGCGAGCTGGGCGGCCGGACG
>JAJXSP010000058.1 GCA_021784515.1 Myxococcales bacterium
GGGCCATCACGTCCTCGGCCCGCACCGCGTCGCTCTTGGCCCGCTCCGCATTCGCGCGCTCCACCGCCCGTCTCAGCGCGCCCTCCGCCCGCCTCCGCTCCCTCCCGACGAAGAAGACAAGGACAGCGGCCGTGATCGCCGACGCCAGAGCCGCCGAGATCGCGTGCCCTGCGATGCCGTCGCGCATCCCGGTCATCCCGACGGCGACCGCGACGAGCAGGTGCGCCGGCGCGACGCCGCCGATCACGCGGAGGCAGCTCCGCGTCACTCCCGGGGGCATCGCGCCGCCACGACCGTCCTCCGCCGCCACACGCTTCGTCGCCGCCACAATCTCCGTCCGCTCTTCCCCAGCCGCAGGGTGCCCGATCGTGGTCCGGGTCGGCGCGTGCGGCAACCTCTCTCAGCGACGTTGACCTCCCCGCCACGGCGTCGCACCATGTCACGCTCCAACGTGGTCCGCGCGACCTTCTTGCACGCCAACCTCCACGGCAACGAGATCGTCGACGCGATCCTCGACTTCCCCGCGCCCTGCACGTCCCGCGGCGCGAGCTTCGGCCAGGCGAGCTTCATGGTGCTCGGCCTGATCGCGCGCCTGGGCGGCGGGCGGTTCGAGGTGATCGCCGCCGGCAACCAGCTCCTCGGGGCCGGCTGCGCGGGGCTGCCGTCGGCCTGCATCGAGCGCGACCCGGCGGGCGCCGAGCGCTTCCTCCGCCCGCTCGCACGGTGTTCGGTGACGTCGGGGTAGGCCTGCTCAGCGCAGAAAAAAGGCCCGGAACCCTCGAGGATTCCGGGCCGTCATGGAGTGACCCCATCGGGAATTGAACCCGAGATTTCGGCGTGAGAGGCCGACGTCCTAACCGCTAGACTATGGGGCCGTGTGGCGCTGTCTGGGGCAGCGCCGGTTCGGGGATAGGGATTCGAACCCCAATAGGCAGCTCCAGAGGCTGCCGTCCTGCCGTTAGACGATCCCCGAGCTGTTGTGGTTCGGGAGAAATAGTCGAGCATCCGCGCCTTGTCAAGTCCTTCGTACGCCGTCCTGCCTTGAACCGTCACCGAGGGCGCGGTAGGGTCGCCGCGTGCACTCCACGCTGCTCCTCGTCCGCCACGGTCACACCGACTGGTCGCGCACGCGGCGCGTGATGGGGCGGCGCGATCTCCCGCTGAACGAGGAGGGGCGCGCCAAGGGGTCCGCGCTCGCCGCGCGCTTCGCCTCCCTGGAGCTGGCCGAGGTGCTGAGCTCGCCGCTGGTGCGCTCGGTCGAGACCGCCGAAGCGATCGCCGCGCCGCACCGGATCGAGGTCGCCCGCGACCCGCGGCTCACCGACGTGCAGGCGGGCCCGTGGGAGGGGCGCTCGATCGCCGAGATGAGCACGAGCCGCGAGTACGACGCCTTCCTCGCCGACCCCCGGGCGCTCGCGCTGCCGGGCGCCGAGTCGCTGGCGGCCGTGCGCGACCGTGCCGTGGCGTCCATCGGCCAGGCGCTCGAGGACAACCCGCTCGGCGCCAACGTCCTCGTCGTCACTCACGCCACGGTGGTGCGCGTGCTGCTGGCGCACTACCTCGGGATGAACCTCGCCGAGCACCACCGCCTCCGCGTCGCCGCCGGCACGTTCTCGGTGCTCCGCTACCAGAGCGACCGCGAGCTGCCGCGGGTGCTCGCCATCAATCACGGGCTCGACCTCGACGCGCTCCTCGGGTGAGCGGGGGCGACGGCCGCGAGCATCGATCTGATTGGTCCTGACGAGGAGGTCTCCGTGACGGCAGCGGTCGGTGGTCATCTGGTGGCGCGCGCGCTCGCGAACGAGGGCACGCGCTGCGTCTTCACGCTCTGCGGCGGCCACGTCGCGCCGATCTACGACGGCTGCCTGCGCGAGAACATCGACATCGTCGACACGCGCCACGAGCAGGCCGCCGTGCATGCCGCCGACGCGTGGGCGCGCCTCACGCGCTCCGTCGGCGTGGCGATCCTCACCGCCGGGCCGGGCGTCACCGACGGCGTCACCGGGGTGGCGAACGCCTTCCAGGCGCAGGTGCCGCTGCTCGTGCTGGGCGGCGCCGCCGAGCTGCGATTCCTCGGCAAGGGCGCGCTGCAGGAGATGGAGCAGGTGGCGCTGATGCGCCCGATCACGAAGTGGGCGGCGACGATCACCGACCCGCGGCGCATCCCCGAGATGATCCAGACCGCCTTCCGCGTCGCCTCGTCGGGCGTGCCGGGGCCGGTGTTCCTCGAGGTGCCCTTCGACGTGCTGACGCAGCAGGCGACCGACGAGGGTCCGCGCCCGCCGCTTCCGCCGTGGCCGCGCTCGCCGGGCGATCCCGAGGCGATCGCGCGCGCCGCGAAGCTGCTCGCCGAGAGCAAGCGCCCGGTGGTGTTCGCCGGCTCGCAGGTGTGGTGGGACGACGCCTCCGCGGCGCTGCGCGAGTTCGCCCGGAAGCTCGGCGTGCCGACGGTGATGAACGCGATGGGGCGCGGCGCCCTGCCCCACGACGACCCGCGCGCGATCCACCAGGCGCGCAAGCAGGCCTTCCGCAAGACCGACTGCATCCTCGTCGTCGGAACGCCGCTCGACTTCCGGGTCGGCTACGGCGCCGCCATCGCCGCCGACGCGAAGGTGATCCAGCTCGACCGCGATCCGACGCGCATCGGGCTCAACCGCCCGGCGCACGTGGCGGTGCTCGGCGACGCCCGCTCGATCCTCGGCGCGCTCGCCGACGCCGCGCTCGCGGCCGGCGCGCGACCCGATCGCTTCGCCCCGTGGCTCGACGAGCTGCGCGGCCACGAGGCGAAGGCGCAGGCCGAGCTCGGGAAGCACGCCACCTCGAACGATCGCCCCACCAACCACTACCGCCTCGGGCGCGCCGTCGCCGAGGCGATCGCGCCCTTCGGCGACGACGCCATCATCGTCGGCGACGGCGGCGACTGCGTAGCGCTCGCCTCGAAGGTGATCCCGCTCTCGTCGCCGGGGCGGTGGCTCGACCCGGGACCGCTCGGCTGCCTGGGCGTCGGCGCGCCGTTCGCGCTGGCGGCGAAGAAGCTCTACCCCGACAAGAAGGTGCTGGTGCTCTCGGGCGACGGCTCGTTCGGGCTCAACGGCTTCGACTTCGAGACCTGCGTGCGGTTCGGGCTGCCGGTCACCGTGGTCGTCGGCAACGACGCCGCGTGGGGCCAGATCCGCGGCCCGCAGGTGATGATCTTCGGCGCCGAGCGCGCGCCCGCGACGAAGCTCGCGCCGACGCGCTACGACCGCGTCGTCGAGGCGTTCGGCGGGCGCGGCTACCACGTCGAGGATCCCGCCGACGTGGCGCGCACGATCAAGCAGGCGCTCGACTCGAACCAGGTGGCGTGCGTCAATGTCCCGATCGACCCCGACTTCGTGGTGAAGACGGGCGCCTCCAAGCTCACGGTGTGACCGCCGCGACTCGCCGATCGCGGTCGGCTTCGCCCACGTCAACGAGGCGCCGCGCTCGCCGCGCCGGCTCCGGCCCGACCTGCCGCCGTCGGTCGACGCCGCGCTCCTGCGCGCGCTCGGAAAGGACCCGGCGCGCCGCTTCGCCGACGCCGCCGAGTTCAAGCAGGCGCTGCTCGGCGCCTGATTCCCTACGGCTCGATCCGCGCGCGGCGGATCGCCCACGCGACGGCGAGCGCCACGAAGAACGGCACCAGCAGCATCACCCCGACGAGGTTCAGCACCGACTGCAGCCGGTGGTTGCCGATGCACCCGGGGCAGGCGAGCGCGACTCGCGGGGCGAGCGCCGCAAGGGCGGCGACCCGCGCTATCGCAGCGCCGCGTGCCACGCCGCCTCCAGCATGAGCACCACCGCGTAGAGCGGCGGCAGCACCATCGGCACCCCGACGGTGACGCGCAGCACGCGCGTCTCGAACTTGAGGTGCATGAAGTAAAGCGCGACCGCCGCCGCCTTCGCGCAGGCGAGCGCCACCAGCGCCGAGACGATCAGCCCACGCGCGAGCCCGGTGTAGACGACGCCGATCTCGAGCAGCGTAAACAGCACGAGGACGCCAAAGATCGTCAGATACCGCTTCCGGTCGTGCGCGCCGCTCATCGCACCCCTCCCGTCGCCGGATTGGGAATCAGGTAGACGAAGGTGAATACCAGGATCCACACCAGATCGACGAAGTGCCAGAACAGCCCGGCGATCTCGAGGAGGTTGATGTGCGCCGGCCCGAGCGGCCGCCGCACGCTGAGCGCGAGCATCACCGCGAGGTAGATCACGCCGGTCAGCACGTGCAGCCCGTGATAGCTGGTGATGACGAAGAAGGTGCCGGCGAAGTGGTCCGCGGCGAGCGTCATCCCTTCGTGCATCAAATGGCGGTATTCGAACACCTGCCCGCAAAGGAAGAACAGCCCGCCCGCCACCGTCGCGCCGAGCCACGCCAGGAGCTGCTTCCGATTGCCGTCCTGAGCCGCCGCCAGCGCCAGCACCATCGTCACGCTCGAGCAGATCAGGACGAAGGTCATCACCGCCGTGAAGGGGATCCCCAGACGGTCCGCCTCGGGGTTCGGCGGCCACTGGGTAGCGCCCGCGCGCAGGACGGCGAGCGCGATGAGCAGCCCGGCAAAGCCCAGCCCGTCGGTGATGAGGAAGATCCACATGCCGATCTTCCCGTAGGAGGCGCTGCCGAAGTGGGGGACCGGCTTTTGTCCCGGAATCGCCGTCGCCGTTGCTGCGTCGCTCATGGTCGATGCCTCGCCCCCTTCGATGCCGGACAGGGGGCGAGCGTCTCGGACGTCACGGCGTCTTCCCGACGGCAATCGCGCGTCCAAATAGGCCCCTTCGGCATCCGACCCGTGTATGCCGACATCCTCCTTATCGACGCTGCTCCGCAAACCGCTGTTCTGGATTGCGGCGATTGCGTTCCTGTTCGGGGTGCCGCTCGCGCGCGCCATGCTGCGCCCGCCTCCCGCGCCGCCGCCGCGGCTCGGGCGCCTCCCCGATTTTCGCCTCACCGACGAGAAGGGCGCTCCGTTTTCGCGCCATGACCTCGCCGGCAAGGTGTGGGTGGCCGACTTCATCTTCACCCGCTGCGCCGGGAGCTGCCCTCTACTCTCGGCGAAGATGGAGGCGATTCAACACCGGACACGGCAGCTCGGTCCCGATTTCCACCTCGTGTCCTTCTCCGTCGATCCCGAGCACGACACGCCGGCCGACCTCGCGGACTACGCGCGCCGCTTCCATGCCAATCCGCGCGGCTGGCATTTCCTCACCGGCCGGCTCGACGCCATGCAGGAGGCGGTGGTGAAGGGATTCAAGATCGCCATGGAGAAGGACAAGGTTCCCGGCGGCTTCTTCGCGATCGTCCACGGCGAGCACTTCGTGCTCGTGGACCGCCGGGGCGAAATCCGTGGCTACTACCCCTCGGACGCCGAGGGCGTCGATCGCCTCGTCGCCGATGTGAGCCTCCTGGTCAACCAACCCGATAGGTAGCGCATCCAAGCGGTCGGAGGAATCCCATGAAGGTCCAGCGCCGCTTGTCACCCGCCGTCGCCGCGCCGGCCGTCGCACTCCTGTCATGGAGCACCCGCGCCGGCGCCGAGCTGCTCTCCGGGCGGCCCGAGGACGTCTCCCTCGACGGCCACCTCGGCGACCGCCTGTTCGACCTCACGACCGTGATGGTCGGCGGCCTGTTCCTGTTGATGGTCACGGTGCTGCTCGTCGTGGCGATCTTCCACCGCGATCGGCCCGGCCGCGCTGCCTGGTATTTCCATGGCCGCGGGAAGAGGAGCCTGCTCGTCACCGCCGCGTTCTGCGGCACCGTGTTCCTCTCCGTGGACGGCACGCTCCTGGTCAATTCATTCGAGGACCTGAACGAGCACTTCTGGAAATGGCCGACCGACGCCCGCACCGTGAAGGTGGAGGTGGCCGCGCAGCAATGGGGCTGGAACTTCCGCTACGCCGGCCCCGACGGGAAGTTCAACACCGACGACGACATCCTCACCTTCAACGAGATGACCGTGCCGGTCGATACCCCGGTGTTCGTGAAGCTCAAGTCGAAGGACGTCATCCACTCCTTCTATCTCCCCAATTTCCGGATCAAGCAGGACGCGATCCCGAATGCGCTGACGCAGATGTGGTTCCAGGCGAAGAAGACGGGCGACTTCGAGATCGGGTGCGCGCAGCACTGCGGGGTCAATCACTACAAGATGCGCGGCCTGCTCCACGTGGTGAGCCCGCGGGACTTCACCGACTGGCAGAAGGTGGAGACCGCCGATTCCAGCCGGCGGTACGACACCGCCGACACCACCGCCCATTGGGGCTGGGACTGGGAGAGCTAGGACCTCGTGGCGGAAATGTCGATAGGACCGAGAGCGTCGATGCGCCGGCGGGGCGAGGCGCGACGAAGGATGCTACCTGTCGGTAACTGACTGAGGAGCAACGAAGCCATGCGGGATGCAGCGACGATCGAATCCATCGAGATTTCCGCCGCGAGGTACTAGTCAATGAACGAGTCGCACGGCCTCGCCCACGACGAGCACGACCCCATCCACCCGGCCCCGACGGGCTTCCTCCGGAAATACGTCTTTTCGGAGGACCACAAGGTCATCGCCAAGCAGTTCATCTGGCTGGGCCTCTCCTTCCTCCTCGTCGGCGGCACGATGGCGATGATGATCCGCTGGCAGCTGGCCAACCCCGGCGTGCCGTTCCCGCTCATCGGGAGGGTGGTGTTCTCGAAATCCGGTGGATTGATTTCGCCCGCCGCCTATACCTCGCTCTTCACCATGCACGGCACGATCATGATCTTCTGGGCCATCACGCCCATCATGATCGGCGGCTTCGGGAACTTCTGCATTCCCCTGTTGATCGGCGCGCGCGACATGGTTTTCCCGAAGTTGAACATGTTCAGCTTCTGGATGATGTTCCTGGCGACGGTGATCCTCGTCGTCTCCTTCTTCGTGCCGATGGGCGCCGGCGCCGCCGGCTGGACCGCCTACCCGACGATCTCCACGCAAATGGGGACGCCGGGCTGGGGACAGACGCTGTGGGTCGTCGCCATCTACTTCGCCGGCGGCTCGTCGATCATGGGCGCGGTGAACTACATCACGACGGTGATCGTCCTGCGCGCCCCCGGAATGGGCTATTTCAAGATGCCGCTCACGGTGTGGGGACTGTGGCTGACGGCGATCCTCAACGCGCTGTTCATCCCGGTGCTCGCCGCCGGCATGCTCCTCCTCTTCCTCGACCGCACCTTCGGCACCCATTTCTTCGTCAATGGAATGGCCATCAAGGGCGGCGGCGACCCGATCCTCTATCAGCACCTGTTCTGGATCTTCGGCCACCCGGAGGTCTACATCCTGATCCTGCCGGTGTGGGGCGTGGTGTCGGATCTCACCTCGTTCTTCGCCCGCAAGCCGGCATTCGGCTACCGCGTCACCGCGCTGGCGATGGTCGCGGTCTGCGTCCTCTCGGCGGTCGTCTACGGACACCACATGTACGCCACCGGGATGAGCCCGCTCCTCGGCCAGGGGTTCATGGTGCTCACCATGATCATCTCCGTGCCGGCGACGGTGCTGTTCTTCAACTGGCTGGCGACGCTGTGGCGCGGCAAGCTGCAATTGAAGGTGCCGATGCTGTTCACGCTCGGCGTGGTGTTCGTGTTCGGGCTCGGCGGGCTCACCGGCCTGTACCTCGCCGACATCCCGCAGGACCTCTATCTCCACGACACCTACTTCGTCGTCGGCCACTTCCACCTCACGATGGCCGCCGCGGTGTTCCTCGGCTCGTTCGCCTCGATCTATTTCTGGTTTCCCAAGATGTTCGGGCGGCAGATGAACCCGCTCCTCGGGAAGCTGCACTTCGTCTTCTCGTTCATCCCGCTCAACCTGGTGTTCTGCGGGATGCTCGAGGTGGGATTCGGCGGAATGCAGCGCCGCCTCTACGACCCGAACGTCTACGGCACCTTCAAGCACCTCCTGCCGGTCAATCGGTTCATCTCCTATTCGGCCTTCACGCTGTTCTTCGGGCAGCTCTTCTTCGTCGTCAATTTCTTCCACTCCGTCTTCGCGGGGAAGCGCGCCGAGCAGAACCCGTGGGGCGTGGGCACCCTGGAGTGGGCGAACACCACCTCGCCGCCGCCGCATCACAACTACGACGTGGTCCCGCAGGTGGTCAATGGCCCGCACGAGTTCAACCACCCCGACGTGAAGGACAAGGACTGGCTCGGCCAGGCGGAGCCGCTGCCCGACGGCGCCGACGAGAAGGCGGCGTCGGAGTAGATGGTGACGGTGCTCGCGCATCCCTCCCTGGCGGAGAACCGGCGGGCGCTCCGCGCCTACGTGGGAATGGTGGTCTTTCTCGGCGCGTGGGGAATGACCTTCGCCAGCCTCTTCTTCTCGTACGCGGTCATCCGGGTGGAGTCGGCCACCTGGCCGCCCGACGGCGCCGCCCCGCTGCCGCTCGCGCTGCCCGCGCTCAATACGGTGCTGCTCGGCCTCTCGAGCTTCACGATGCACCGCTGTCTGTCGTCGCTGCGCGCGGGCCGGCCGGGGTTGCGCTGGCTATTTTGGACGATCGCGCTCGGCGCCGGATTCCTCGCGCTGCAACTCGTGGTCTGGAAGGCGCTGCACGACCGCGGCCTGCGCGCGGACAGCGGGCAATACGGCTCGATCTTCTACACGCTGACCATCTTCCACGCGCTCCACGTGGCCTGCGGGCTGATTGCCCTGCTCGCGATCGCGCCCCGCGTCGCGCGCGGGAGGTTCGCATCCGGCAATACGACCGCGGTGCGCACGTGCGGCATGTTCTGGCACTTCGTGGACGCGGTCTGGGTCGTGACGTTCGTGACCGTCTACCTGCTCTGAAAGGACGCCAATGGATCGCCTCGTCCTCTTTGCGGTGGTTCCGCTCCTCGGCGCGGGGTGCGCCGACAAGACCTTTTCCGCCCCCATGAAGCTCGGCGGTCAGGTGGTCCCCGCGCGCCAGCTGGCCGACGGCCACGACGCCTTCATGCAGTATTGCCGCCCCTGCCACGGCGAGCACGGCGACGGAAAGGGCGATTCGGCGTACGGACTGCGGCCGCCGCCCCGCGACTTCACCCAGGGGCTGTTCAAGTTCGGCGGCGTGCCGGCGCCGGGGCTGCCGCCCGACTCGCAATTGAAGCGCATCGTGCGCGGCGGGCTGCACGGCACGGCGATGTTGCCGTGGGACATCACCGACCAGGAGCTGGACGCCACGCTCCAGTACATCAAGACCTTTTCGCCGCGCTGGCAGAGCGAGACGCCGGGCGAGCCGGTGGTCGGGATCGATCCCAATTGGGTCGGCGAGAGAAAGGCGCAGGCGATCGAATCGGGGAAGAGGCTGTTCCACGCCAAGGCGCAATGCTCCGCCTCCTGCCACCCGAACTTCGTCACCCACGAGGAGCTGTACCGGCTCGCGAAGGAGGCGACGGGGAACGAGATGACGGAGTTCGCGGCCGACATGTACGTCGGCAAGCTCAAGGAGTCGGAATATTGCCTGGAGTGGAAACCGGGCTGGAAGAAGCTCGAGGATCGCGAATGCGCGCTTCCGGTGAAGATCATGCCGCCCGACTTCACGCGCGACCTCGTGCGCGCCGGCAACACCCCGGCGGACCTGTTCCGCACCATCGCCTCGGGCGTCGGCGGCGCGGGCATGCCCCCCTGGCGCGGCGCGCTCACCGACGACGAGATCTGGGCGCTGGCCTATTATGTCCGCTCGCTGATCGACCTCCGCGGCACCCCGGCCCAAAAGGCCCTCCACGAACGGCTCGAATCGCCGGAAAACCTCGCATGGCTCCCGCCGAAACCGGCCCTCGCCGCCGCGCCGTCGGGGCGCTGAAGCGATGGGCCCGATCAGGAACAACTTGCTCAGTCTAGCCGCCGATCCATCCCGACCGACTTCGTTGCTCGTCGGTCACTTGCAGAGAGCAAGCTCCCTCCTCGCGCCTCGCCGGATCGGGCGCCTCGACGCCCATCCTTGATCAACTTGTTCCTGATCGGGCCCTATTTCGACTGGTAGAGGCTCCCGCCCTTTTCGCGGAACTCCTCTGCCTTCTGCGCCATCCCCTCGGCGAGCGCCTTCTCCTCGGAAATCCCTTTTTGCGCGGCGATCGCGCGCACGTCCTCGGTGATCCGCATCGAGCAGAACGCGGGGCCGCACATCGAGCAGAAGTGGGATTGCTTGGCCGCCTCCGCGGGGAGCGTCTCGTCGTGGAACTGGCGCGCGGTGGTCGGGTCGAACGAGAGGTTGAACTGGTCCTGCCAGCGGAACTCGAAGCGCGCCTTGGAGAGCGCGTCGTCCCGTCGCTGCGCGCCCGGGTGGCCCTTGGCCAGGTCGGCCGCGTGGGCGGCGATCTTGTAGGTGATGACACCGGTCTTGACGTCCTCGCGATCGGGCAGCCCGAGGTGCTCTTTGGGAGTGACGTAGCAGAGCATCGCGGTGCCGAACCAGCCGATCATCGCGGCGCCGATGCCCGAGGTGATGTGGTCGTATCCGGGGGCGATGTCGGTCACCAGAGGGCCGAGCGTGTAGAACGGCGCCTCGTGGCAGACCTCCATCTGGCGGTCGACGTTCTCCTTGATCTTGTGCATCGGGACGTGGCCCGGGCCCTCGATCATCACCTGCACGTCGTGCTTCCAGGCCACCTCGGTCAACTCGCCCAGCGTGTCCAGCTCGGCGAACTGCGCGGCGTCGTTGGCGTCGGCGATCGAGCCGGGGCGCAGGCCATCGCCGAGCGAGAAGGCGATGTCGTACTTCTTCATCACCTCGCAGATGCGCTCGAAGTCGGTGTAGAGGAAGTTCTCCTTGTGGTGCGCGAGGCACCATTTGGCGAGGATCGAGCCGCCGCGCGAGACGATTCCGGTGGTGCGCTTCGCGGTGAGCGGAATGTGGCGCAACAGCACGCCGGCGTGGATGGTGAAGTAATCGACCCCCTGCTCGGCCTGCTCGATGAGGGTCTCGATGAAGATATCGGTATTGAGGTCCTCGGCGCGGCCCTTGACCTTCTCGAGGCATTGATAGATCGGCACGGTGCCGATGGGGACCGGGGAGTTGCGAATGATCCACTCGCGGGTCTGGTGGATGTTCGGCCCCGTCGACAGGTCCATCACGGTGTCGGAGCCCCACCGGATCGCCCACTGCATCTTCTCCACCTCCTCGGTGATCGAGGAGGTGACGGCCGAATTGCCGATGTTGGCGTTGATCTTCACCAGGAAGTTGCGGCCGATGATCATCGGCTCGCACTCGAGGTGATTGCGATTGGCCGGGATGACGGCGCGGCCGCGGGCCACCTCGTCGCGCACGAACTCGGGGCTGACCTGCTCGCGCAGCGCCACGAAGCGCATCTCCTCGGTGATTTCGCCGCGGCGGGCGTAGTGCATCTGCGAGAGGTTGGTGTCGCCGCGGGCGATCCGCCGCGCAATCCAGGGCTCGCGCAGCTTGGGCAGGCCGCGGCGCACGTCGTGGCCCTGCGGCCCCGAGGTGTCGTAGACCCGGACCGGCGGCTCGCCGCCGCTGACGGCGATCTCGCGCATCGGCACGCGGAGGTCGCCGTCCTCGAGGAACACCTTGCGGGAGGCGGGCAGGTCCTCGTCGATGGGGCGGAGGGCGCGCACGTCGCCGCCCGCGGTGGTGACGGCCAGGTGCTGGCCGGTTCGATCAATGGTGTCGCCGTTGCTGCTCACGATGGCCTCCCTACGCCGATGTGACCGGATCAGGTTCGAGGGGTGGCGCCGTGGGAGGCGCCGCTCGGCCCGGGGGCTCGCCCGTCCTGTCGGTCGACCGCTTGGGCGCCGGGAAAATACCGTCGCCGCGGCGGTGACGCAAGGGAGCGCGTGCCCTTCGCCGTCGCCGGCGCGGTCGTGACGCAGGTCACCGCGTGGGAACCGCACGGGGAAGTACCTTGACACCCCGGATGCGCCCGACGTATGAGCGTCGGGTCTTTGACTAAGGACTGGAGGCCGGACATGAAGCGCTGGGTCATCATTCTCTCGGGCGTCGCCATGGTGGCGGGTTGCGGCAACGGCAGCTCGTCGGGCACGGGCAAGGACATGGCGTTGGGTGGCGGCGACCTCACGACCACGCCCACCGACGACGGAAGCGCCGCCGGCGGCGACATGGTGACGCCGCCCCAGGGCGGCAACAGCGGCGATCCGTGCACCAAGGACACCGACTGCACGGGCACCAAGCCGACGTGCCTTACCAAGGCCGGCGACGGGTCGGTGTGGCCGGGCGGCTATTGCACCTCGAACTGCAACCCGAACAAGAACGACGCGATGACCGGCGCGAACCCCAACTGCCCCGGCGGCGGCACCTGCATCGGCCAGGACACGATGGGGGCGTGCGAGGCGAACTGCACCGACATGAAAGGCTCGATGCCGTGCACGCGGGCGGGCTACGTGTGCGCCCAGGGCTGCGAGCCGTCGAGCCTCTACGAGTGCGACCCGACGAAGAAGATCGGCCAGGCGGGCGGGTGCCCGCAGGACGGCGGCGTGTTCCTGCCGGGCCCGGCCCCCGACGGCGGCAATGCCGACGCGGGCACCTCCACCTACTCGGGCCGCGTCTGCGTGCGCCTCGGCGCGGACAACGTCGGCCAGTGCACCGACGGCTGCAACGTGTTCACGCAAAACTGCCAGCCGGACGCGATGGGGAACGACCAGGCCTGCTACGCCTCCGACGACACGGGCGAGGGCGTGTGCTCGGCGCCGTACGGCAACCCGCCCGGCGCCGACGGCGACGCCTGCCAGTACCTCAACGGCTGCGCCGCCGGCCTCGGCTGCTGGTCGGATCCGAAGAACCAGAACGCGCCGGGCGTCTGCCGCCCCTTCTGCGGCGGCCCGGGCAACGCGGCCTGCAAGAACGGCAAGACCTGCGTGGACCTCTCGATGACGGTGATGAAGTCCGCGGTCGGCAGCTGCGCGATGTAGCGCGCTGATCGAAATCCTTGGGGGCCGGTGGGCAACCGCCGGCCCTCTTTTTTTGCAGACAAACGGATATCTTCGCGGCGGTGACGGCATGATCACGCGGCTTGCTCTGTTCTTCCTCGCGGCGCTCGCCGGCGGCTGTGCGAGCGCCGGCAACGTCGGGGGCGGCACGGCGGCCTGCACCAGCGACGACGCCTGCGGCCCGGGCGGCCGCTGCCTCGCGGCCGACTGGGGCGGCGCCTCCTACTGCGCGCTCCCCGACGGCGCGTGCGCGTCGGGCTATCGCTGGTCGCCGACCGCGCCGTTCGGGCTGCGCGGCGAGTGCGTCGATGCCGGTGACGGCGGCGGCGGCGGCGACATGCGGCGCGGCGATCTCGCGATGACTCCGTCGAGCGACCTCGCGGGGAGCGATCTCGCCTCACCTCCGTCGATGGACCTGGCCGCGGCGCAGGATCTCGCCGTCCCCGCCGACCTCGCGCCGGCCGGCGATCTCGCGATGCCGATCGCGGACCTCGCCGGCCCGCGGGCCAACACCGGCGAGCCGTGCGGCAAGAGCCTCGACTGCGCCGGCACCAAGCCGAGCTGCTTCGCCAACATGAACGGGACGACGTGGCCCGGCGGCTATTGCAGCGCGCAGTGCGACCCGGCGAACACCGATCCGAAGACCGGGCTCAACCGCGACTGCCCCGGCGGCCACGGGATCTGCGTCGGACAGAACCCGGGGCAGTGCCTCACCGCGTGCACGGGAATGCAGGGAAACGACCCCTGCCTGCGCGCCAACTACCTCTGCTTCTCGCCGGGCGGCTGCGAGCCCACCGGGCTCAGCATGTGCGACCCGACGAAGCCCGGCTCATGCGGCGCCAGCATGACCTGCGTGCGCGTCGGCGACGACAACGTCGGCGAGTGCACCCCCGCCTGCGACCCGTTCAAGCAGAACTGCGCGAAGCTCAACAACCAGCCCACCGCCTGCTACGCCTCCGACGACACCGGCGAGGGGCTCTGCTCGAACATTTACACGCCCAACGGCGACGGGCAGGCCTGCACGTTCCTCAACGACTGCGCCGCCGGGCTCGGCTGCTTCCAGCTGAACCAGAACGTCGGCCCGGTCTGCCGCCCCTTCTGCGGCGGTCCGAACAACGTCGCCTGCAACAACGGCAAGACGTGCGCCGGGATCAACGGCAACGTGCCCAAGGCCGTCGTCGGCTGCTGCGGCGCCTGACCTTCCGCTTTCCCTACCAGTCGACGATCGCGCGGGCCCGCTCGAGGTCCTGCGTCGTGTCGATCTCCCGCCAGCCTCCCTCGATGTCCACGGAGCGCATCTCCTCGCCGGCGGCGATGAGGTGGTTGAGGAGGTCGGTGAGGTAGGCGGCCTCGAAGCGAGGCGCGTCGCCGAACGGGCCGCCCGACAGCGCGCGCTCGAGGCTGCGGTACTCCTTGCGCATCGTCTCGGCGGCGCGCGCGGAGAACTTCGCGAGGCCGATGAACTCGCCGTGGGCGTCGGCGCGCGGGACGCGCCGCTTGCCGACCGCGCGGACGATCCCGCCCGGGCTGCCCTCGACGCGCGCCAGCTCGGCCTCGCTCACGGGGTGCAGGTCGCGCCCCTCGTAGGCCTCGTCCCAGCGACGGTCGATGACGAGGGAATAGTCGGCTCGGCTGGCCACCAGGTCGCGCACCACCTCGCGGCGGAACACGATGTCGGAGTAGCTGAAGAGAAAGCCGCCCTCCATCTCCCGCTCGGCGCACAGCAGCGAGGCGAGGATGTTGTTCTCGCGGAAGCGGCGGTTCTCGACGTAGCGGAGGTCGGGGAAGGCGATGCGCTCGGCGAGGTAGCCGCGCACGACCACGATGTCGGTGACGCCGGCGGCGCGGTAGGCCTCGACCTGGCGCTCGAGGATCGAGCGGCCGTTCACCTCGACGAGGCACTTGGGCCGGTCGTCGGTGTAGGGGGCGAGGCGCCGGCCCATCCCGGCGGCGACGATGATCGCTTTCATCAGGCGGCGAGCTCCTTTTCGGGGGCACGCGCCGGCCGCCCGAGCGCGAGCAGCACCGAGAGGCTGGCGCGCCCGAGGTAGAGGGTGTGCGCGCCGAGGTAGGCGAGCAGGAAGAGGTCGAGCCGCCCGAAGGCGGCGAACAGCCAGAAGTGCGACGGGTAGTGGAGCACGAGCTTCCCGGCCGCCTCGACGAGCGCGACGGGCCCGAGCCGGCGCGCGGCCGCGGTCGCGGTCGGGTTCGCGTTCGCGGGGCCCTTCCTCGTCGCCGAAACGTACTCCTCGCGGCGCATGAACGTCGTCAGCGCGATCCCCGTCGCCGCCACCACCAGGCCCGCGATCCCCACGAGCAGCCAGCGGACGTCGCCGTCGTCGCGCCACAGCCGCACCGACGCCGCGCCGACGAGCAGGAACGCCTTCACCTCGTCCATCAGGAAGTCGAGCAGCGCGCCGACCGGCGAGGCCATCTGCTTGAGGCGGGCGAGCTGCCCGTCGACGCAGTCGAGGACGTAGGAGAGCTGGAAGACGATCGCCGCGGCGATCAACCCGACCTGGCCGCGCCGGGCGATCAGCGCCGCCGCGCCGGCCGCGAACACCGCCAGCGAGAGGAAGGTGACCTGGTTCGGGGTGATCGGCGTCGGGCGCAGCAGCCAGACCACCACCGCGGCGGGGGGACGCGAGCACCACTCGGTCCAGAAGTTGTCGCGCTGCTTCTTCGACTGGCGGTAGATCGCAGCGACGGCGGAGAGCATCGGGCATGGTGTAGCCCCCGACGGAGCGGTGGTCAAATTTCCGGCCCTCCGCGCCCCTGCTCAGCCTCGGGTGAGCGTTGCGAAATTGCGGCCATCCGTGTTAGGAAGCGGCTTCCAACCGGGAGTCCTGCCGCCATGTCGAAGAGGAATCGCCACCGTCAGCGCGAGGCGCAGAGCGGATCCACCGAAAAGGATAGCCAGGTCGCGGGGGATGGCGCCGACGGCGAGGAGGGCGGCGAGGAGGAGACGAACGCCGGTGACGCGGCGGCCGAGGCCAAGGCCGGGGAGACGCCCGTCGAGGCGAAGGCCGAGGAGCCGGCCGCCGGCAAGGGCGGCGAGGCGCCCGCCGGCGAGCCCCTCGCCGCGGCCATGGCGGCCGGCGGCGCCGCGTTGGCGGTCGCGGCGGCTCCCGTCGAGCCCCCCGCGATCGCGCCGGCGATCCTCGATCCGCTCGTCGAGCGGCTGCGCGCCGGGCGATGCGTCCTGGTCGCCGGCAACGGCCTCGAGTCGACCGCGGGCATGCCGACCTACCGGCAGCTCCTCGAGCGGATGCTGATGTTCATCGGCGAGACCGCCGAGGTGGCCGACGCGCGGCAGGTGCTCGACCGCCGCCCGTTCGTCACCGCCGGCTTCATCCGCCGCCGCCTGGGCGACCGCTTCCTCTCGGTGCTGCGCGACGCCTCGGTGGCGCCCGCCGAGGTGCCCGAGCCGTTCAAGCTGCTCGGCCAGCTGCCGTTTCGCGCGGTGGTCAGCACCGGCTACTCCGACATCCTCACGCGCGCCTTCTCGCGCGACGGCCTCGCGCCGCCCGTCTACACGCTGCACGACGCGGCCGACCTCAAGCGCGACAGCCGCAAGCGCTTCATTTTGAAGGTGCTCGGCGAGCCCTCGCGCCCGGAGACGGTGATCTGGACCTCGCAGGAGATCCAGCAGGCGCTCTCGCTCGACGCCTACCGCGACGTCGTGCACCACCTCTTCAAGAACCGCTCGCTGCTGTTCCTCGGCTTTAGCGCCGAGGACATCGAGCTGCTCTTCACTCGCCTCTTCGCGGGCGCGCACAGCGAGGCGACGCACTACGCGGTGCTGCCGCGGCTGTCGCGGCTCGAGGCGGACGACCTGCAGGCGGTGTTCAACATCCGGGCGCTCGACGTCGCCGAGCTGCCGGTGCTGATCCGGGCGCTCCGGGACGCGCTCGGCGACTTCAACGCCGACGCGCCGCCCGACGACGACGACATCGAAGGCTGGGTCGGCGTGCTGTCGCAGGAGCCCGACCGCGCCGACGCGCGCGACAAGCTCGACGCGCTCGAGAAGCGGCTGCGCGAGGGCGACCAGCACGAGCGGCTGATGGAGCTGCACCTCGCGATGATCGAGGTGGAGACGCTCGCCCAGGCGCGCGGGCGCCGGCTGCGCGAGGTGGCGAAGATCCTCGAGGAGAAGGTCGGCGATCTCGGCAAGTCCTTCACCGCGCTCGTCGAGTCGTTCAAGGAGGACCCGACGCCCGAGGTGCGCGGGGAGCTGGAGCGCCTCGCCGCAGCGACCGGGCTGTGGACCGACCTGGTCACCGAGTACACGCAGCTCATCCCGACGCTGAAGCAGGAGACGCGCGCCGAGCACTGGCTGCACGTCGCGGTGCTCTACGGCGACAAGGTCGGCCACGCCGACTACGCGCTCTCCTCCGTCGAGGAGGCGCTCAAGATCGATCCGATCCTCGGCCCGGCGCTGGAGATGAAGGTCAAGCTCCTGCGCAACGCCGAGCGCTGGAAGGAGCTGGCCGTCGCGCTCGGCGTGCGCGCCGAGCACGAGGCGTCGCCGGCGGCGCGGTTCGAGATGTACCTCGAGCAGGCCGACCTCTTCGAGTCGCGGCTGCACGACGGCCCGAGCGCGATCAAGGCATACCGCGCCGCGCTCGCCGCCGAGCCGGGCAACCCCGAGGCGCTCGCGGCGCTCGAGCAGCTCTACCGCCGCCACTCCGACTTCGCGCCGCTGCTCGGCGTGCTCGACGAGAAGATCGCCGCCGTGGCCTCGACGGACGCGGCGCGCGCCGTCGAGCTGCGCAAGGAGGCCGCCGCGCTGGCGTC
>JAJXSP010000059.1 GCA_021784515.1 Myxococcales bacterium
TCTGGGGCCCGCGATCACGTCGCCCCCCGAGGCCGTGCCGATGATCCGCGCCAGCCCGAAGTCGAGCACCTTCACCGTCTCGCCGCCGCGCTTGCGACGCGCGAGGAAGACGTTGTCGGGCTTCAGGTCGCGGTGGACCACGCCCATCTCGTGCGCGTGCTGGAGCGCGGCGGCGATGTCGCTGGCGATGCCGGCGGCGCGGCTCGCGGAGAGCGGCCCCCGTCGCAGCAGCGCGCCGAGGCTTTCTCCGTCGAGCAGCTCCATCACCAGGTAGAGGAGGCCGTCGTCGGACTGGCCGAAGTCGGTGACGCGGATGCAGTGCTCGTGATCGAGGCGGCTGGCCGAACGCGCCTCGCGGTGGAAGCGCGCCACCGCCTCGGGATCGTCCGCGTGATCGCCGCGCAGCACCTTGACCGCGACGCGCTTGTCCATCAGCGTGTGGACCGCGCGGTAGACGGTGCCCATGCCCCCGCGACCGAGGCGCTCGAGGAGCCGGTAGCGCCCGCCCAGCTCGCGCCCGACGAGCGGGTCGGCCAGCGCCGCCGCGACGAGCGGCGTGCCGTCGCGCGGGCAATACTGCGCATCGCCCTCGAACGGCGTGCGACACGTCGGGCAGGTGGCCACTCGCCGCAGAGGCTACACGCTCGCTCGATGACCGGCAATTGGCGCTCCCCGGTTTGACGGGGGCGCGGCGACGGACTACCGTCCGCCCATGCGCCGCTTCATGCCGCTGCTGCTCGCGCTGCCATTGCTCGTCGGGTGCAAGAGGCGAGACGAGGGTGGGCCGACGAAGATCATCCGCGCGCCGGGAACCGAGAACGTGCAGGCCCCGCCGCCCGTCCCGACGGAGGCCCCCGCCGCCGCGCGCGACGACTGGCCGCCGCCTCCGCCTCCGCCGGCGGTGCGGGCGACCCCCGATGCGGGCGCTGCGGCGAACACGCTCAATGGCAACCCGAAGGGACCCAAGGCCGAGGACCTGAGCGGCGTGGTGCAGGCCGCCGCGTCGCAGCTCCAGGGCTGCCTCGACGGCAACGCCGACCTCCCGGTCGGGACGATCAACGTCTCGATCAACTACCAGGTCGAGCCGAGCGGTGCCGCCTCGGGGATCAACGTGTCCGCGCCGGGCGCACCGGCGTCGGTGGTCGATTGTCTCAAGGGTCGGTTCGAGTCACTGCGCTTCCCGCCGTTCGAGGGGGCGGCGGTGACGGGCGGCTATCCGATGGTCTACACGCGGATGGCGCAGCCAATGCCGCCGCCGCCGCGGTAGCTAGAAGCGCATGCCGCGCTTGGCGCGGTAGCTGAACCACTCCCAGCCGAGGTAGGCGGCGGGCACCAGCGCGACGACGCCGAGGGTGAGCGATCCGGCGGCGACGCCGAGCGCGACCGCTCCGCCCGTCGCCGCGGCGGCCACCAGCCCCTTCTTGCGGGCGGTCTTCATGTCGTTCTCTCGCAGCGACGCCATTGGGTGGCCTCCTTCGGGTGAAGCTAGCGTCGGCCCGTGGGGGTGTCAACCGCGCCGTCCGACGTCGCCATGCTACGCCGCCCGGCGGGCGCGGCTTCCGCCGAACCGCTCTCCCCGTCGGTGGGAAAGTGGCGACCCTCGAGGGCCGTGCTAGCATCCCCGCCGCTTTGAGCGACCAGGCGGAGCTGCCGTTTCCCGACGGGGCCACCGAGGAGGCGATCGCCACTCCGCCGCCGCCGGCCCGCCCCCGATGGCGGAGACGGCTCGCGTGGGCGCTGCGGATCGTGACGCTCCTCGCGCTGGCCGGCGCGGGCGTGGCCACCGCCCTGTACGTGCGCGCGCTGCGTTCGCCGTCGACGATCGCCGGCCTGCGCGTCGGCGGTGAGCCGGTCGGCGGCCTCGGCGCGACGGATCTCGAGGCACGCCTCGGGCAAATCGCCGACCGCGTCCTCGACGAGCCGCTCGTGATGACGTTCGGGGCCGAGCGGGTCCGCGCGCGCCGGCGCGACGCCGGGCTCGCGGTCGATCGTGCCCGTCTCCTCGACGCCGTCCGATCGCTCGGGCGCAGCGGCGATCCGCTCGTGGACCTTCCGCTCCGGCGCGCCGCGCGCCGCGGCGGGATCGACCTGCCGGTGCCGCTCACCGTCGAGCGCGGAAAGTCGCTCGACTTCCTGCTCGAGCTGAAGGAGACGCTCGACGCCGCCGCCGTCGACGCTCACCTCGACCTCGACCACCACCTTGTCGCGGCGGAGCGCGCGGGCCGACTGCTCCAGGTCTACGAGTCGCTCGGCCGCCTCGAGGATGCGGTCGACCGCAGCTCGCTCGGCGACCCGATCGAGCTGGCCGCGGTGGTGACGCCGGCCCGGGTGAAGAAGGACGACCTCGCGGGCATCGACATCTCGACGGTGCTCGGCGCGTGGGAGACGAAGTACTCGTCGACGGGCGTCGACAGCGACCGCACGTACAACCTGAAGGTCGGCGCGGATCACCTCAACGGCCACATCTTGAAGCCGCACGAGCTGTTCTCCTTCAACGACGTCGTCGGCGATCGCACCGAGAAGGAGGGCTACCGCGTGGCGCCGGTGATCGCCGGCGGCGAGCTGATCGACGGGCTGGCCGGCGGCATGTGCCAGATCGCCTCCACGCTCCACGCCGCCTCCTTCTTCGCCGGCCTCGAGATCGTGTCCTCGACGCCGCACTCCCGGCCGAGCGCCTACATCCCGCTCGGCCTCGACTCGACGGTGGTCTACCCGTCGACCGACCTCAAGCTGAGGAACCCGTTCGACTTCCCGATCGTCATGCACTACCAGGTGAACCAGGGCACGGTGAAGGTGGAGCTGCTCGGCAAGGCGCGGCCAGTGAAGGTGGTGTTCGAGCGCGAGATCCTCGAGGAGCACGGCTTCGGCACCGAGGGGCGCCGCGATCCGCAGGCGCCCAGGGGACAGAAGCTGGTGCTGCAGGAGGGCTATCCCGGCTACAAGGCGATCCGCCGCCGCTACGTGTTCGACGCGGCGACCTCGCTGCCGAAGTTCCTCGGCCCGCCGACGGAGCCGCTCACGACGGCGCTCGGGCGCGCGAAGATCGAGCCGCTCCGCGTCGAGAAGTGGGCGATCCACTACCCGGCCACCTCGCAGATCGTGGCGGTCGGCTCGGGCTCGCCGACGCTGAAGAAGAAGCCCAACCCGCCGTCGCACCACATCCCGCCGGTGCAAAAAGATCAGAAGCCGATCGGTCGCATCGTGCGGTGACCCGCCGTTCGATGCGTTATGCTGCCCGCGAAGCCGCTCGACCGGGGAGCGCCTTCCTGGAGATCGGCATGCGCACAAGTCCCCTCATCCTCCTCGCTGCGACGGCTTGCGGGTGCAGCGCCACTCCGCCCGTCGACGTCTCGCGAAACGCCATCATCGGCGGACAGACAGACCCGGGCGACCTCTCGGTGGTGATGGTGTACGCCATGGCGGGGCAGAAGGGTGCGATCTGCACGGGCGAGGTGGTGTCGCCGCACGTCGTGATGACCGCCGCCCACTGCGTCGATCCCGCCACCGTCGGTAACGGCTTCACCTTCCAGATCTTCCTCGGCACCGACGCGAACAGCCCGCAGGTCGTCGCCGGCGCGTCTCCCTGGTACTCGGTGAAGAGCACCGACTATGACCACGCCTTCGACCCGAACCAGCTCCAGGGGGGCCACGACATCGCCGTGGTCATCACCAACAAGGCGCTCCCGGTGCCGCCGCTCACGTTCAGCCAGATCGCGCCCGGCGTCGACGACCGCGGCGCCGACCTCCGCCTCGTCGGCTACGGCGTCGACAACGGCGCCGACCAGAACGGCCAGAGCGCGGGCACGAAGCGCCAGGTCACCACGCAGCTCGGCGACTGGGACGACCTGCTCCTCTACTTCGGCGACGCGAACCACAACACCTGCGAGGGCGACTCGGGCGGCCCCGCCTTCCTCACGCGGAACGGCAAGGAGGTGATCATCGGGATCACGTCCTTCGGCGACCAGGGCTGCACGCAGGGCGGCGCCGACACCCGCGTCGACCGCTACACCGCCTTCGTGAACCAGTACATCAACCAGTACGACCCGGGAGGCGTGATGCCGCCGCCGCCCGACATGGCGGTCGCCCACGCGCCCGTCGACATGGCCCAGCACGGCGCGACGCCGGGCCACGATCTGGCCACGCATCCGCGCGACCTCGCCGGCGCCACCGGCGCGATCGGCGATCCCTGCAACACCGACAACGACTGCCAGCTCCACGGGTGCGCGGTCTTCGGCGGCATCGGGACGTGCGTGGTGCCCTGCTCGAACGGCGCGAACGACTGCCCCGACGGCACGCAGTGCTCGCCCGTCAACGGCGAGAACCTCTGCGTCGCCTACTACGGCGGCGGCTCATCGCACGGCTGCGCCGTCGGCGCGCCCGCCTCGTCCTCGCTCGCGCACCTGGCCGTCGGTGCGCTCGGCCTGCTCGCGCTCGCGCTCGCGCTGCGCCGTCAGCGCAGGGCGTAGACCTTCCCGTCGTCGCAGCCGAAATAGATCGTGCCGTCGGCGGTGAGCGTCGGCGACGAGTTGATCTTGTCGCCGGCGATGTACACCCAGTTGACGGTGCCGGTCGGGAGGATCGAGTAGAGGCGCTTGTCGTGCGAGCCGAAGTAGACCCGGCCCTCGCCGTCGAGCATCGGCGAGCCGGTGATCGGGCCGCCGGTGCGGAACGACCAGCGGAGGGCGCCGTCGACCCCGGCGAGCGCGTAGAGGTTGCCGTCGCCGGAGGTGGCGTAGACGGTGCCGTCGCGGCCGATCGCGGGGATCGAGTACACCTTGCCCTTCGTCTGGAAGTACCAGCGGCGCTTGCCGTCGAGGTCGGCGGAGATCACGCGGCCGGCGAGCGTGGTGAGCACGATCGCCCCGTTGTCGCCGACCGCGACGCCGCGCACCGCGCCGCCCGCGTCGAGCTTCCAGCGCGCGCTTCCGTCGGCGTTGATCGCGTAGAGCTTGCCATCGTCGCTGCCGGCGTAGACGGTGCCGTCGTGGCCGACCGCGATCGCGCCCAGGATGCCGTCGCCCGTCGAGACGGTCCACAGCACGCGGCCGGCGGGGTTCACCGCGAACAGTTGCTTCGACTCCGAGCCCACGTAGACCGTGCCGTCGGCGCCGATCGCCGGCGCGCCGATCACCCGGTCGCCGGTGTCGATCTTCCACTTGAGCGCGCCGTCGGCGGCGATCGCGTAGAGCTTGCCGTCGTCGGAGCCGATGTAGATCGTGCCGTCCCTGGCGATCGCCGGCGAGGCGTCCACCGGGCCCTCGGCGGCGACGCTCCAGCGCTTCGTGCCCTCGGCGCCGAAGCCGTAGACCGACTTGTCGCCCGAGCCCACGACGACGACCGCGCCGCGGCCGGGGATGGGCGTGGAGTAGATCCGCGCGCCCGTGGCGGCGGTGAACACGAGCGCCGGGGGCGCCGCGACGCGCGCCACCGCGCGGCCATCGCGGGTCGCGCCGCCGTGGGCCTGCGCGGGCTCGGGCAGCATCGTCGCGGGATCGTCCGTGGGCTTCTTCACCTCGGGCGCCTCGACCTTGGGCTTCGCCTTCCTCGGCGGCGCCGCGGCGACGAGGGTGGGCGCGAGGAGGAGCGGCAGGGTGAGCAGGTGCGCGCGCATGGCGGCACGATACCCCGCGCGCCGGCGGACGTCACCTCCGCGCGTTGACCCGGCGATGGGGCGAACGTAGGCTCGTCGGCGGTGAACCTCCGCGCCGAGCGCAGCGTCGTCCTCGGGGTCGCCTTCGCGCTCGCACTGCCGTCGCTGAGCCTCGCACGCCCGCGCTGCGCGATCGACGTGGCGATCGATCCCGTGCACCGCATCGCGACGGGCCGGGTGGCGATCGACCTCGAGAACACGACCGGGGAGCCGCTCTCCGCGATCGAGCTGTGGCGCTACCCCGCGCGGCTCGAACGGCCGTCGCCGGCGCTCACCGAGATCGACTGGCACTGGCACTACCCGCGCGGGTTCAGCCCGGGGCGGATGGACGTGCGCGACGTCGCCGTCGACGGGCGGCCGGTCGCGCCGGCGATCCTCGACGACCCGCTGGCGGGCGCGGGGACGGTGCTCCGCCTGCCGCTGCCGGAGCCGCTGCCTCCCGGCGCGCGCGCGCACGTCGAGGCGCGCTTCCTGACCGAGGTGCCGCACCGCTTCGGCTCCTTCGGCTGCGACGGCGGCGAGTGCACGCTCTCGGGCGGGTTCTACCCGATGCTGGTCGCGCTCGGCGACCAAGGCTTCGACCGCCGCGCTCCCCCGGCGCGCGCCGACCTCGCGGTGACGGTGCGCGTCCCGGCCGGCGTCGAGGCGCGCGTCGCCGGCATCCCCGTCGCCGATGGCGCGCCGCTCGCGCTCGAGGACCAGGCCTGGGCGCTCGTCACCCTGACCCGCGGCGCGCGCGAGAGCCGCGTCGTCCACCGCGGCGTGACGATCTCGTACCTCCACCACGGCCCGCCTCCACCGACGCCCGGCAAGCCGCTCGTGCCGGGCGCGGACCGCACGCAGCGAGTGCTCGACCAGGCGCGCGAGGCGATCGAGCTCCTCCACGAGATGGGGCTCGACGTCCCCGCGGGCACCGCGCTGCGGCTCGTCGAGGCGCCGCTGCGCACCGAGCTGGCCGAGCCCCACGCCGGCGTCGTGCTGGTCTCGGACCGCATCTACCGCATCACGCCGCTCGAGCGCCTCCGCAAGTTCCACTCGTTCCAGCTGGTGCGGGCGATCTTCGCGGCGCTCGCCGAGGAGCGGCTGGCGGCGCGCGAGCGGGTGGAGGATCTCGCGTGGTCACCGGATGTCGTCGCCTCGTGGCTGGTGGACCTGTTCACGATCCGCGAGTACCACCGCGCCGAGTTCGCCCAGGACCTGCTGAAGTGGGTCGCATTCATCCCGACGATCGACCTCATCCTCTACGCGCCCCAGGTGCCGTTCGCCTCGGCCTGGTTCAACACGCTCGACGAGCCGGACCCCACGCGCGACGACTTGCGCCGCTTCGCGACCGACCTGCCGCGCGGCAAGACGATCTACGAGAAGCTGCGCGACCGGCTGGGCGACCGTGCGATGGCCGAGGTGGGGCGCGCGATGTGGGCAGGCGAGCCGGTGCGCGCCGCCGCGGCCCGGGTGGCGGGCGCGCCGCTCGAGCCGTTCTTCGCCCAGTGGCTCGGGCCCTACCCGGCGGTCGACTACCGATTCGAGCTGATCGAAAGCCGTCGCGTCGGAGAAAAATGGCTCAACCGCATCATGGTTTACAAGCGAGGATCGAATCCGCCGGTTGAGCCGGTCGAGGTGCGGGTGACGGAGTGGGGCGGAGCGCGCCACGAGCTGCGCTGGGACGGGCAGGGGGCCGAGACCGTGCTCACCGTGGAGACGTCGCGCTCCATTCGGCGGATCGAGCTGGACCCGCGCGGCCGGCTCTCCGAGCGCCTCCCGGAGGCGAACGACGACCTCCGGCTCGACGACACCTCGCCGGCACCGTGGAAGTTCATCTACAACGACCTCGGCGCGCTGCTGAACTTCCAGACGCTGACCCTCGACCTGGCGCTCGACTTCACGCTGGCCCGCGTCCACGACGTGAAGAACAGCATGCGCTTCACGCTGTTCCGGACCGTCTCGACCCAGATCGGGGCGAGCGCGAGCTACGCGCGCGGCTTCGGCCGCCTGGTGACGCCGGCGCGCCTGTCGGGCGGCGCGTCGATCGGGCTGACCGTGTCACGCATCGACGGGACGTACGGGCGGGTCGGCGAGACGCCGCTGCCCGGGACCCGGATCTCCCTCGGCGCAGCGGTGGGCTACGACGACCGCCGCTTCGCGTGGGAGCCGGCACGCGCGACCGCCGCGTCGCTCGGCGGGAGCTGGACGGCGACGATCCTGGACAACGGGTCCGTGCTCCAGCAGGTGACCGTCGCGGGCGTCGTCGAGCGGATCCAGCCGCTCGCGGTCGACCACCAGCTGGCGTTCCTCGCCGGCGCGGCCGCGACCTTCGGCGACCTCCTCGTGCCGTCGCAGATGCTCGCGGCGGGGGCGCCGTCGTGGCTGCGCGGCTACGAGCCCGACGAGCTGCTCGGGCGGCTGCGCGCCGGCGCGCGGGTGGAGTACCGCCACGTTTTCGTCCACGACCTCGACTGGAACTTCTTCCAGGTGCTGTTCCTGCGCGGCGTCGGCGGCGGGCTGTTCGGCGAGGCCGGCGTGATCTCGTCGTGCGAGAGCTACGCGATCGGCGGCGACGACGTGTTCGGCGACGTGGGCTACTCGCTGCGCTTCTTCGCCGACCTGCTCGGCGTGAGCCAGACGGTGCTCAACTTCGATCTCGCGGTGCCGCTGGTGCGGCGGGCGCACGGCTGCTTCCAGGATGCCGGGACCGTCGCGGTGCCCGTCTCGGCGAGGGCGCCCGTGGGGTTCTTCGTGTACTTCGGGCCGGTGTGGTGAAGGCGTTTCAGGCGCTCGCGCGGGTCACTGCCGGAACCGCCGGCGACGCCTCAACAGCGCGCGGGCGCAGGTTGAGGAAGGGGCGCTCGACGAGCACAACGTCGCCGCCGCCAGCAGCCGTGCGTTGGTCGCGCGAGGCGCTCGAACCCAGCGCCGCGCGGTCAGCATCCCGAGCGAAAAAGAGACGAGATAGAAAGGGGTTCGCTGCAAAAGCAGGAACCAATGCTTTCGCTTCGCGACGGCGCCCACGCCGAGCGCCCAGTCGACCGCGATCGCGCCGCACACGACGACGCCGCCGCGCTCGCCGAACCGCCAGACTGCGCGGCGCAGCAACGGCAGCGACCAGCAGGTTGCGGTCGGTTCCGAGGCAGGTCGCTACGCCGGTGCTAGCCCGGTAGACGCCGGCGCTGGTCGGGGCTTCGCGTGTAGGTAGCGCCCACCAGGCGCATGGTTTACGACCGCCGAATTTGTCCGATAAGGCCTGTTATGTCAACTCGGCCAAAGGCCGAGTTGACATAACAGCTCTTGACGCTGCGCTGGTGGGCTGCGTCGCCGGAACGGTCTCTTGACGCTGCGCTGGTGGGCTGCGTCGCCGGAACGGTCTCTTGACGCTGCGCTGGTGGGTTTCGCTGGGCTGCGTCGCCACAGCCGTAGGCCGAGTCGAGTGGGAACCCCTGCCTGAAGAAGCGTTCTCCGCCTCACTGTTGCAACGATCCTCGACGGAGAGGCGCCCGTACGGCACGCTTTCGGTGGTGCCCCGACCGGTCACCGACACCTGCTCCGGAGGCCGAATGACCGACGAAGCCCGAGTTCGCCCGGCGAGCCCCAGAAGCGCCCGGGTGGCTGCCCTCCTCGCCTACGGCGGCCTGATCGTCGGCGGCGTGATCGCCTTCGAACTCATCCGCCTCGTCGGCGCGCGCATCGGCGCGCCGGCGCCGGCCGCGGGGGCGCCGCTGTTCGGCGCCGGCGAGACGGTCGGCCGCGTGGACACGCTCCTCCACGTGCTCCTCGCGCTGGTCGTGGTGATCGTTACCGCGCGGACGGTCGGGACGCTGTTCCGCCACATCCACCAGCCGCCGGTCGTCGGCGAGATCCTCGCCGGCATCCTCCTCGGCCCGTCGCTGCTCGGTCGCCTGGCACCCGCGTGGTCCGCCTTCATCCTGCCCCCGGCGGTGGCACCCTTCCTCGGCGTGCTCGCGCAGGTAGGCGTCATCCTCTATATGTTCCTCGTCGGGTTGGAGATGGACCCGAGCCTCCTGCGCCAGCGCGGCCAGGCCACCGTCGGGATCGCCCACGCCAGCATCGTCGTGCCCTTCCTCCTCGGAGGGCTGCTGGCGCTCGCGCTCTACCCGCGCCTCTCGTCGAGCGACGTGCCCTTCACCTGCTTCGCGCTGTTCGTCGGCGTGTCGATGTCGGTCACCGCCTTCCCGGTCCTGGCGCGCATCCTGACCGACCGTGACATCCATCGCACGCAGGTGGGCGCGGTGGCGCTCACCTGCGCCGCGGTCGGCGACGTGAGCGCGTGGGTGCTGCTGGCGTTCGTCGTCAGCGTCGTGCAGGCGAAGATGGCGGGGGCGCTCCTCACCTTCGTGCTCACGCTCGGCTTCATCGCCTTGATGGCGCTGGTGGTGCGGCCGGTGATGGTCCGGCTCGCGCTCGTCTACGGCAACCGTGGGCGGCTCACCCAGGGAGTGATCGCCTCCATCTTCGTCGCGCTGCTGCTCTCGTCGCTGGCGACGGACCTCATCGGCATCCACGCCGTCTTTGGCGCCTTCGCGCTCGGCGCGGTGATCCCCCACGACAGCGGCATGGCGCGCGAACTGACCGACCGCCTCGAGGACCTGGTGGTCGTGCTCCTGCTGCCCGCCTTCTTCGCGTTTACCGGCCTGCGCACCGAGATCGGGCTCGTCTCCGGGGGCTCGCAGTGGCTCGCCTGCGCCGCCATCGTGGTGGTCGCCTCCGTCGGGAAGTTCGGCGGCACGGCGTTGGCGGCCCGCGCGACGGGCTTCGGGTGGCGTGACGCGAGCGCGCTCGGCGTGCTGATGAACACGCGCGGCCTGATGGAGCTGATCGTCCTCGACATCGGCCTCGAGCTGCGCGTGATCTCGGCGACGCTGTTCGCGATGCTGGTGTTGATGGCGGTCGCCACGACGATGGCGACGACGCCGCTGCTGCACCTCGTGACGCGGGGCCGGCGCCTCGACGAGCCGCTCGCCGAGCCGGCGCCGGTCGCGCGCCGCGGCGGCGTGCTGCTGCCCCTCTCGAACCCGGTGGGCATGCGGCCGCTGGTGGACCTGGCTCTCGCCGCCACGCGCCGCGAGGATCCTTCGCCGCGCGTGCTGGCGTTGGTCCGGCGCCCCGGCGGCGGCGTGCGCTCCGGCCTGCGGGAGATCGAGCAGCGAGAGGCCCCGCGGGCGCCGCTCCTCCTCGAGGCGGCGGACTACGCGCGCTCGCGGGGCGCGCGGATCGACGTCCAGGCGATGTGGACCGACGACCCGGCGAGCGACATCCTCTCGGTCGCGCGCGAGCCGCAGATCGGGTGGATCCTCCTCGGCTTCCACCGCGCCGTCTTCGGCGCCGACCTCCTCGGTGGCGTGGTGCGCGAGATCCTCGTCCGCGCCGGTGGCGAGCACCTGGACGTGGGCGTGGTGATCCACGGCTCGGAGCGGCCGGTGGACCGCGTGGTCGCGGTGGTGGACGCCAGCGACGACGGGCGCGCGGCGCTCGACCTGGCGGCCCGGGTGGCGCTCGGCCGCGGGGCGGCCTTGCAGGCGGTGGTGGCGCCGGCGAACGGGGGTGAGCCGGAGCCCGCCCTGCAGGCGCTCCTCAAGGACGCCGCGCGCAGCGCCGGCCGCTGGCTGCACACCGACGTCCTCCTCGCCCGCAGCCGCGAGGAGCTGGAGAAGAAGGCGACCGGCGCGCTGACGATCATCGGGCACCGCCTCACCGACGAGATCGGCCTGCCGCTCGGCGCCGACCCGGAGCGCTGCGTGGTGGTGGTGCGCGGCGGCGCCGCGGGGGCGAGCGCGCGGGCGCTCCCGGCAGGCGCGGCCCGCGCCTCGTCGGGTTGAGCGCACCCCATTCGGCCGGGGCGCGTGCATAATCCCCGCGTCCCGATCGTTTCACGCAGGACCGAGCCGCGGAGGATCGACATGCGATGGATTGCTTGTGCCTTGTTCGCTCTCGCGCTCGCCCCGTCGGTGGCGAACGCCCAGTTCGAGGTAACCATGCCCGGCGTGCGCGTCGCTGTCGCGCCGCCGGCGCCGCGCGTGGAGGTGCAGCCGGTTCGACCTTCGCCGGCGCACGTTTGGATCGCCGGCCACTGGGCCTGGCGCGGTGCCGCCCACGTGTGGCTCCCCGGGCACTGGGTGCTTCCGCCCGGCGCCGGTTATCGATGGGTGCCCGCGCGCTGGGTCCAGCGAGGCGGTCAGTACGACTTCTTCGAGGGGCAGTGGGCCTACTTCGCGCCGCCGCCCGAGGCCGTCGTCGCCGCGCCGGTCGCCACCGTCGTCGCCGCGCCCGTCGTGGTCCAGCAGGCGCCGCCCGCGGAGATCGTCGAGGTGGTGCCGGTGAACGCGCCTTGGCAGAACGCGTTCTGGATCAAGGGTCACTGGTACTGGAGCGGCGTCGCCTGGCAGTGGGCGTCCGGCCACTGGGAGCACCCGCGCATCGGCCACGCCTGGGAGCACGCGCGCTGGCAGCGACGCCCCGACGGTGGCTGGACGTTCGAGCCCGGCCACTGGCGCCGCCAGTAAGGAGCCGCGGCGAAATAACTTGCGCAGTCTGGCCGCCGATCCATCCCGGCTGGCTTCGTTCCTCCTCAGTCACTTGCAGAGAGCAAGCTCTCTCGTCGCTCCTCGCCCTCCGGGCGCCTCGGCAGCCATCTTTGCGCAACTTATCTCGCCGCGGCTCCTAACGACGATCACGGGACGTAGGCGCCGACGATCCAGGCGTGGTACCGGTCGCTCATCGGGGCGAGCGCCGTCGAGTAGATGGAGAAGGTGGCCCACGTCCCGGACGGCGTGCCGGGGGGCGCGGTGATCGTCAGCGTGGCCACCTCTCGGTCGTTCACCACCGGGTAGCTCATCCCGTCCACGGTCGCGGAGCGCGCGGCGTCGAGCCCGGCCCGCAGCGCTCCCGGCGGATCGCTCGCCGTGTTCACGTCCCGATCGAGCGTCCAGTCGCCCATCGGCGCGGTCGACCACGCGACCAGCGGCACGGCCACCTGCCCGCCCGCTGCCACCTTCTGCCACCCTGCCGGCCCGACGACGTTGAAGTAGGGATCGGCGATCACCGGAATGCACGGGTCGCCGCCCGTCGCCGCGGCGGCGTTCGACCACACGCGTTCGTAGGCGTACTTCCCCTCGCGGATCTGCGTCCCCGGGCAGAGGTCCGCCACCTCGGCGCCGATGTCGGGCGCGATGAACGACCGCCACACGTCGTCGAGCCACGGCATCGCCGACGGCACGGGCAGCGCCCAGCCGCTGCCGTCGGGATCGGTGGCGGACTCGATCACCTCGTGGCTGGCGGTGCTGGTGACGTCGTCGAGGCCCATCGGACCGTCGTGGTAGCAGCGCTGGACGATGGCGTAGTTGTCGCCCTTGTCGCCGAAGCTGGAGTGGTAGCCCTCGAAGAGGTCGCAGTCGGTGTTGGGGCCGCTCGGATCGATGGCGACGATGCCGTCGGGCAGGTAGAGGACATAGACAGTTCCCCCGTCGGGCGCGGGCGCCTGCTTCGCGTCCACGAGCGCGCGGATGTACGACACCATCTGCTCGTTGTTCATGCTCTTCGTGATCGCCGGCCCGGTGACGTGCGCCGCACCCTTCTCCGGTCCGAGGCCATAGGGCGCCGCCACGGTCATCCACCAGCTGCTCTTGACCAGCTGCTCGCCGAAGGCGATCAGGTCGGGGCCGAGCGCGTCGTTCTCCGCCACCACCGTCACCAGCTCGAGCGGCTTCAGCTCCACGCCGTCGCCCATCGGCACCGTCGGCCACTTCGGGCGCGCCGGCTCGGCGAGGTCGGGCGGCGCCGAAAGGTCGGCCGGCGACAGCGCCGCGTCGCCGGGCGGCGCGGTCATCATCGGGTCGCTGCTTCCGCACCCCGCCGCGACGACGAGCGCGGCGAGGGCGATCGGGCGCTCGCGCATCCGGCGAGCATGCGGAACGGCAGGCGGGAATGCCAGCGGCTCGTCGAGGCTATACTCGGCGGCGATGCGCTCGCCGACTCGCCTTCCGGTCGTCCTCTTCGCCCTCGCCGCCGGGTGCCACGCCTCGCCGCCGGACGGGCCGCACACACCGGAGTCCGACCTGCGCGCCTCGCTCGGCATTCCAGCCGACGCGAAGCGCGTGATCGTTTTCTACCAGTCCTCGCACCTCGACATCGACTGGCAGAAGACCTTCGACGACTACTACTCCGCCTTCGTCGGCGAGATCTTCTCCGACGCGCGGACCGTGCTCGACGCGCAGCCGCGCGCCTTCTACGGCGTCGCCGAGATGGCCTACCTCGCGCACCACACGCAGGCGCACCCCGAGGATCTCTCGTCATTGAAGTCGGCGGCCGCGCGGGGCGCGCTCCACGTCGTCGGCGGCGGCATGACCAGCCCCGACACGATGCTGCCGGAGACCGAGCTCGTGATGCGCGACTACCTGCTCGGTTCGGCGTTCGCCGAGGATGGCTTCGGCCTGCGCGCGCGCTCGGCGTGGCTCCCCGACTCGTTCGGTCACGCCGCCACCGCGCCGGACCTGCTCGCCGCCGCCGGCTTCGACAGCGTCGGGTTCGCGCGCGTCGACGGCGCGCCGACGTTCCTCGAGGCGCAGGAGAAGCGCCCCATCCGTCCCGGCTCGACGGCCGAGACCCTCGAGAAGCTCGGCAGCGCCGACTTCCTCTGGACCGGCAGCGGCGGCGCCACCATCTTCGCCCACTACCTCAGCTACAACCTCTATTGCACCGGCGACAACCTCGACTACGACGAGTCGATCACCTTCCCGGGGACGCACATCGGCGTCTACCGGGGCGACGAGACAGGCTACACCGACGGCAAGGTCGACGAGTACGTCGGCGCGCTGGAGCCGTACGCGAAGACGCCGTACATGCTCGTCCCCGTCGGCTGCGACTTCCAGCAGCCCAAGGAGCAGCTGCTCGCCTACCTCGACGGCTACAACCAGCGGCGCTACCCGGCGACGGGCGTGTGGGCGGTCGCCGCGCCGTTCGATGACTACGTCGCGCTCGTGATGGCGCACAAGGACGACCTGCCGACGCTGTCGGGTGAGATCTCGCCCTACTTCATGGGCTTTTACGGCACGCGTGCGGGGATCAAGCGCGGCGTGCGCGACGCCTCGCGCCCCTTCCTCTCCGCCGAGCCGTTCGCCATCGCCGCCGGCGACGCCGGCAACGCGGCGCTCGCGCAGGCCGCGCCGTCGATGGAGCTGCTCGCCCGCACCGACCACCACGACTTCATCACCGGCACCTCGAACGACATGGTCTACGCGACCGAGCAGGCGCCGCTGCTCGCGCAGCTCACGAGCGCCGGCCAGTCGCTCTTCTCGACGGTGGCGCAGGCGATCGCGGCGCGCATCCCGCCCAAGCCGGGCGCGACGAAGCGGGTCGTCGTGTTCAACCCGAGCAGCCTTGGGCGGAGCGAGCTGCTCGACCTCTCATCGCTCGTCCCGGGCGCCGAGGTCGAGGTGGACGCGCTGCCGCCCTTCGCCTGGCGGGCGATCGATCTGCCCGCGGCGCCGCCGCCCGGGGTCGCCCCGACCGTGCAGCTCCTCGACGGAAACGGCCAGCCGGCGATGGGCGCGCAGGTGATGAAGGTGGTGATGGCGAACGCGCACGTGCGCGCGGAGTTCGCGCGCACGGCGGGGTTCGCGCTCACCTCGTTGAAGCTCGACGGCACCGAGACGATCGCCGCGCCCTCGTTCATGGTGCAGGACTACGCCGACCAGGGCGGCCTGTGGCGTCTCGGGAACGAGATGTTGGGATGCTCGTACACCGCGCTCCCACCGCCGGCGATGGAGCTTTCGGCCGAGACGGTGGACGGCGGCCCCGACGATCCCGCCGGCCTCGCGGTGCGCGTGCGCTTCACCACCGCGACGGCGACGCGCGAGGCGCGGCTCGACGCCACCTCGACCGGCCTCGACCTCGCGCTCACCACCGGCGCCGCGGCGGGCACCACCCGCACCGCGCGCTTCGCCTTCGCCGCGGGCGCGAACCCGGCGCTGCGCACGTCGCTGGCCGGCGGCTTCGCCGATCGCGTCCCCGAGCGCGTCTACTCGCCCACCTACTGGCCCGCCGTCGAGTGGGCGAGCGCCGGCACCACGGCGGTGCTGCTCCGCCAGTCGACCGGCGTCCACTTCGGCAGCGACGGCACGATGGAGCTGATGGCGGTGCGCAACGCGCAGCAGGAGGCGTGCGACGTCGAGGGCGGCAAGGGCAGCGACGGCGACACGCACCGCATCGAGTGGCGCATCGTCGCCGCGCCCGCGCCGATCGACGCCGCGCGCGCGGCCCAGGCATTCAACCGGCCGCTCGTCGCCGAGCTGGCGGGCGCTCCGGCCGCGACGACCGATCTCGCCGCCGAGCAGTCGCTCGCCTCCGTCGAGGGCGACGGAATCGTCACCGCGCTCAAGCCGGCCACGCGCGGCGACGGCGTGATCGTGCGCGCGCTGCTCCTGCCGGGGCCGGTCACGGTGCACCTCGGGCCACTCCTCGCCGGCAAGAAGGCCACGCGCACCGACGCCGCCGAGCGCGACCTCGAGGACCTCGGCGACGCGGGCGACGCGATCACGCTGGGCCGCGATCGCTTCGGCTCCATCGCCACCGTGCGCTTGCATTGACCGCCGAGACGAGGCGCTTCGCCTGCAACCTGTGCGAGGCGTCGTGCGGCCTGCTCGTCACCGTCGACGGCGATCGGGTGCTCGACGTCCGCGGCGACGGCGAAGATCCCTTCTCGCGCGGCCACGTGTGCCCGAAGGGACCGGCGCTGCGCGAGCTGCACGACGATCCCGATCGCCTGCGCGCGCCGATGCGACGCACGGCATTCGGCTTCGAGGCGGTCGGCTGGGACGAGGCGCAGGACGAGGCGGCCTCCCGGCTGCGCGCGATCCGCGAGGCCCACGGCAAGGACGCGATCGCCTTCTACCTCGGCAACCCGGTGGTGCACAGCCACCGCGCCGCCCTCGGCGCGCAGCTGCTCCAGCTCACGCTCGGCACGCGCAACCGCTACGACCCGAACTCGCAGGACGGCAACCCGCGCCTGTTCGCCTGCATGCAGGTCTACGGCGACGCGCTCTCGATGCCGGTGCCCGACGTCGATCGCACCGCCCTTCTCGTGATCCTCGGCGCGAACCCCGCGGTCTCCGGCGGCAGCATGATGGTGCTCGGCGACGTGCGCGGGCGGCTCCGCGCGATCCGCGAGCGCGGCGGTCGCATCATCGTGATCGACCCGCGCCGCACCGAAACCGCGCGCGCCTTCGCCGACGAGCACCACTTCATCCGCCCCGGCGGCGACGCGGCGCTGCTGCTCGCGCTGCTGCACACCCTGTTCGTCGAAGAGCGCGTCGACGAGGCGGCGGTGTCGCGGGTCGCTACGGGACTCGATCGACTGCGCGCCGCGGCGCTGCGCTTCTCTCCCGAGCGGGTGGCGCCGGCGATCGGGATCGAGGCGCCGGCGATCCGCGATCTCGCGCGCCGGATCGCGGCGACGGACCGCGCGGTGGTCTACGCGCGGGTCGGGGTCTGCCAAAGCGAGTTCGGCCCGACGCGCTCCGGTCTGATTCCGATCACCACGCCCAGAGGAGCGGAATCAGGCCAGCCGCGGCGAGCACGACCAGCAGGACGAGCCCCTGGCTCCCGGCGCCGCGACCGCCGAAGCTGCGCGCGTAGACCCCCTTGACCACGTTGTTGCTCGACGCGGCGATCGCGATCGCCCCGCCCGCCAGCCGCAGCGGCGTCGCGCTCCCCGCCGACTGCGCCACGCTGAGGATGAACGGGTCGACGTCGGTGACGCCCATGATCCCCGCCAGCCCGAACACGCCCCCCTTGCCGAGGTGGCGCAGCGCGAGCTGGGTGATGATGACCATCGCCACGAAGAGGCCCGCGAAGAAGAAGGCGGCCGACAGCTCGAGCGGGTTCTTCGCCTCGGCGCGCGCCACCGTGCCGCCGTCCGGGTCGGCCCGCCGCGACCAGAGGAAGCCACCGAGGAGCGCGCCGCCGCCGAGCGCGCAGAAGGCGGGCGCGAGCAGCCGCGCGAGCCCGGCGCTGAAGAGGGAGACGAGCAGCGCGAGCCGCAGGTACATCATC
>JAJXSP010000504.1 GCA_021784515.1 Myxococcales bacterium
CGATCGCCGTGGCGATGAGCGCCTCGGCGATGCCCGGCGCGACGGTGGAGAGGTTGGCGGCGCCCTTGGCGCCGATGGAGCGGAACGAGTTCATGATGCCCCACACGGTGCCGAACAGGCCGACGAAGGGGCCCGCCGAGCCGGTGGTGGCGAGGAACGGGATGAGCGATTCGAGGTGCGTCATCTCCGTCGTGTAGGCGCGGCGGAGCGAGCGCTCGACGTTCTCGATCGAGCCCTCGTGCATTCCCCCGGCGGGGCCCTGGTTCTTCTGCTGCGTCACCTTGGTCAGCTCGACGTAGCCGGCCTTGAACATCTGGGCGAGCGGCGAGTCGGGGAGCTTCTCGCACTCGGCGTAGACGTTGTCCAGGCGCTGGGCGGCCCAGAAGGAGTCGAGGAACTTGAGCGACTGGCCGCTTGCCCGGGCGTAGTAGAGCGCCTTGTAGCCGATGATGAACCACGAGACGACCGACAGGCTGATGAGCAGGAAGAGCACGCCCATCACGACGCCCGAGGCGTTCATGATCAGCGAAAGGATGTCGAGCGACTCGCCCCCGCCCGAGGGTGCGCCAGCCGCCGCGAACGTCAGGACGTGGTGGGGCATGGTTGCCGTGAGGGGTATCACGCGGCGGGGGTGCCGTCAAACGAACGGCCGCATTCCGCGGTGGCGGTTTCCCTTCGCCGCCGGAGCGATTCGCCTGTAGCCTTGGAGCGTGCGCGTGGTCGCGATCGGCCGCCTGGCCCTGCTCGCCTGCCTCGGAGCCGGCTGCGCGCCCGGCGACGGCGGCGCCGTGGTCGTGCGCTGGAAGCTGATCGACGCCGCGGCGGGCCAGCTGGCCACCGGCTGCGCCATCCAGGACGACTCCGAGGCAAACTGCTCCAAGTGGATCGACGTGGTGGTCGATCACGTGCGCCTGCGCATCGAGAACCTGGTCGACGGGCACGAGCCGCCCTGCGCCACCTGCGTCCGCGCCTGCGACTCGCTCGAGGCGACCACCGAGTTCGAGATCCCCGAGGGGCGCTACCGCTTTTCGCTGGAGGCGCTGTCCTGCGGCGTCCGCGTCGGCAACTCGCCGCCGCCGATCGAACGGACGGTGTTCGTCGGCCAGATCACGAACCTCGACGTGATCGGCATCTCGATCCCGCCGGGGACGATCACTCCACAGGCGTGCGCCGCGGCCGGCCCCCCGTGCGGCGACATGCTCAGCCCGGCGCCCGTCGCGGCTGACTTGTCGGACTGACCCGCCGTCGTTACCCTACCTCCATGGCCCCCCCGCGCGCAGGTGCCGGAGCGAGATTCATCGGCGCCCGCCCGACTCCCGGGGCGACGCTCCTCCTGGCGATCGAGCTGGCAGTGTTCGTCGTGGTCTTCGCGGTGCTCGGCGCCCCGGTGTGGGTGCGAGACCACCTCGCCCTGACCCCCGTGCGGGCGCTCGGTCCCGAGCCGTGGCAGCTCGTCACCAGCGGCCTCACCCACCTCGGCGGGCGGCAGCTCATCTCGTCGCTCATCGGGATCTGGATGTTCGCCACGGCGGTGGAGCAGCGGACCGCGCGCGGGCGGATGCTGGGGCTGTTCGCGGGGGCGCAGGTCGCGGGCGCGATCGTGATCGCGGCGGTCGGCCGGCTGGCGGCTCCCCATGCGGTGTTCGATGGCTGCTCGGCGGGCGTGGTCGGGCTCGTCGCGGCGTTCGGCGTGCTCTATGGCCCGGTGCCCCTGCACCTGTTCGGGCTCGTCGAGCTGCGCGGGCGGTCGGTGGCCCTCGGCGTGCTCGGCCTGAGCTACCTCGTCGGGCTGCTCAATCACGATTACGTCGGGCTCGCCGGCGACACGGCCGGCGTGGCGGTCGGCTGGGCGCTCGCGTCGGGCGCCGGCACGCGGCTCGGTGTGGCCTGGGATCGCCTGCGGCTGTGGCGCCTGCGCCGTCGCTACAAGGTCATCCCCGGCGGCCGCGACACCCGGCGCTACCTGAACTGAGGGTGCGCCTCACCGTCGGAGGGGCGCGTTGACCGGCGCGCCGCCCGTCGGCTACGATGGCGCCGTGCCAGCCCCCCCTCGATCGGATCCGCGAGGGGATCCCGCGGGCTCCGACCCACCAGCGCTCACGACCGTCTTCTCGGGCGAGCGCGCCACCGCGCGCCACCTTCGCAAGGCGCGGCTCGTCGTCGCGGCGGGCGCGGACGCGGGGCGCGCGATCGACGTCGAGCGGCCGCGCGTCTCGGGCGGGCGGAGCGCGGTGAACGACCTCGCGCTCGCCGACAAGGCGGTTTCCGCGACGCACTTCGAGGTGATCGCGCGCGACGACGGCGTGCTCCTCCGCGACCTCGACTCGACGAACGGCACCTGGGTGGGCGAGCTGAAGATCAAGGAGGTCTACCTCCGGCCAGGCACCACCTTCCGCGTCGGCCACACCGACGTCACCTACCAGCCCACGTCGGAGATCGTCGAGATCAAGCTCTCGGAGCGCGACCGCTTCGACCGCGCCATCGGCGGCAGCCTGAAGATGCGCGAGGTGTTCGCCGTGCTCGAGAAGGTGGCGCCGTCCGATCTGACCGTGCTCGTCACCGGCGAGACCGGGACCGGCAAGGAGATGATCGCGCGCGGGCTGCACAACGGGTCGCCGCGACGGGGGAGGCCGTTCGTGGTGGTGGACTGCAGCGCCATCCCGCGCGACCTGATCGAGTCGACGCTGTTCGGCCACGAGCGCGGCTCGTTCACCGGCGCCGTCGGGCAGCACCGCGGCCTGTTCGAGCAGGCGCAGGGCGGCACCATCTTCCTCGACGAGATCGGCGAGCTGGACCTCACGCTGCAGCCGAAGTTGCTGCGCGTGCTCGAGCAGCGCGAGCTGAAGCGGGTCGGCGGCGACCGCACGATCAAGCTCGACGCGCGCGTGCTGGCGGCGACGAACCGCGACCTGCGGCGGATGGTGAACGCGGGCACCTTCCGCGAGGATCTCTACTTCCGTCTGTCGGTGATCCACGTCGAGCTGCCGCCGCTGCGCGAGCGGCCCGAGGACGTCCCGGCGCTCGTGCAGGCGTTCGTCGGCGACCTGGCGGGGCGGACCGGCCGCGCGCTCTCGGTGGCGCCCGAGGCGATGCAGGCGCTCTGCGCGCACGCCTGGCCGGGCAACGTGCGCGAGCTGCGCAACGTCGTCGAGCGGGCGGCGGCGATGTGCGAGGGCGGTCGCATCGGGCGCCGCGACCTCTCGTTCGCCCGCGACCGCGAGGCGCGCGTGCCGGCGCTGCCGACGCCGTCGCTCCTCGACGGGCGCGCCATCCCGCTGCCGGCGGAGCGGCTCGACTTCAAGGCGGCGAAGCAGCGCGTGGTGGACGCGTTCGAGGCGGCCTACCTGCGCGAGCTGCTCGGGCGCCACGACGGCAACATCACGCGCTCGGCGCAGGAGGCCGGCCTCACGCGCACCCACCTGCGCGAGCTGCTCAAGCGCCACGCGCTCGGGTCGCGCGGCAGGGACTGACGATCAGCGACGGGGAGGGGGGGCGGCTTAGCGCGGGATGGGCTTGGCGGCGGCGGGACGGGGAGGCGGGCGACGCACGGGCGGCGGCGCCGCGGCCGGCGGCTTGGAGAACGCGGGGGCCGGCCCGGGGCGCTGAGCGCCGCGGAACGGCGGCGCGGGCGGCGCCGGCGCGTGTCCGAACTGGTTTGTCGTCGGCGGGTGCTGCGCATTCGGGACGTAGGGCCGGTCGATGCCCGGGTTCACGTTGTCCCTGTGCGGCGGCGTGTAGGGCCGCGGCGGCGGCGTGTAGACCGACGGTGGATTGACCGGGCGCGGGGGGACCGCCGACGGCGGCGGCGAGTAGGCCGGCGGCGAGCCGATCGGCCGCATCGGCGGGGTGTAGGGCGTGGGCGGCGGCGAGTAGGCCGGCGGCGAGCCGATCGGCCGCGTCGGCGGGGTGTAGGGTGTGGGCGGCGGCGAGTAGGCCGGCGGCGAGCCGATCGGCCGCGTCGGCGGGGTGTAGGGCGTGGGCGGCGGCGAGTAGGCCGGCGGCGAGCCGATCGGCCGCGTCGGCGGGGTG
>JAJXSP010000505.1 GCA_021784515.1 Myxococcales bacterium
ACCCGATCTACCGGCGCGCGCAGCGCGTGCTCGACGTCGTCGATCGACAGCAGCCTGCCGCAGGGGGTGCGCCGCAGCGCCGCGCGATCGGAGGCGGCGAGCAGCACCCGCGCGCCGACGAAGACGGCGATCGCCAGCACCGGCAGCGCGGCGAGCCGCGTGCGCCATCCCCAACCCGGCATCACAGCACCAGCCCGTCGACCACCCTCTTCAGCGACGCGAGGTTCTGAACCACCTCGACGCGGTCGCAGTGCGGCTCGTAGTCGCGCATCGCGCTGTCGCCGAAGGCCCAGGACAGCGGCGGCTCGGGGTTGAGCCACAGCAGGCGCCGCGCACGGGCGCGCACGTCGGCGAGCGCCCACGCGCAGGACGGGTGGTAGTTGTTCCGCCCGTCGCCGATCACGATCACCGTCGTCTTGGTCGTCACCGCGTCGAGGAACCGCTCGCGGAACGAGACGAAGGCGCGCCCGAAGTTGGAGTTGGCGAACACGTTGATCACCGCGCCGCCGTAGGCGAGCTGGAGCGCCTGCTCCAGCTCGTGCTGGCGGAAGAGATCGGTCGTCTCGCCCAGCTCGCTCACGAACACGAACGAGCGCACCTGGGAGAACTGGTCCTGCAGCGTGTAGGCGAACTGCAGCATGAAGCGCGACACGTTGCGCACCGAGTCCGAGATGTCGCAGAGCACGACCAGGCGCGGCCGCTCGACGCGGCGACGGCGGCGCGAAAGCTCGAACGGAACGCCGCCCGAGCGCAGCGACCGCCGGATCGTCCGTCGCGCGTCGAGCCGGCCGCGCCGCTCGTGCTTGGGGCGCAGCGTGGCCATCTGGCGGAGCTTGCGGGCGAGCCGGGTCACTTCGTCGCGCAGCCGCGCCAGCTCCTCCTCGGAGAGCTGCGCGAGCGGCTTCTCGGCGAGCAGGTCGGAGCGCCACCGCTCGACGTACTGCGCATTGCGCCGCTCGAACTCGTCGGTGACGTAGCGCCGCACCGCCGCGCGCAGCCGCGCGAGGTTGCCGAGGAGCACCTGCGAAAGCTCGTCGGCGCGCGACGGGCCGAGCACGCGCTCGAGCCGCGCGCGCAGGTGCTGCACCTCCGCCTCGGCCTGACGGAACTGGAGCCGCTCGACGAGCTGCTGCGTGAAGAACCCCACCTGCAGCGGGTTCGCGAGCCGTCCGAGGTCCACCTGCACGCCGGCCATCCGGATCAACGCCTCGACGTGGCCGCGGCGGAGCCCGAGCCCCATGCGCGCGGTCGCCGACATCCGCGCCGCCTCGTCGGCGAGCACCGCCAGGAGCGCCTCGATCTCGTCCTCGGTGAAGCCGCGCTCACGCAGCTCGTCGACGAGCGGAGCGTGGCCCTCGACGGCGCGGCGGGCGAAGTCGCCCTGGCGCAGGAAGTACAGATCGAACAGCTCGTCGAACAGCTCCTCGTCGGCGGCGCGCTTCACCACCGTCGCGGCGAGCGCCCCGGCGAGGGCCGAGGGATCGTCGAAGCCCACCGTCTCGACGGCGCGGACGGCGTCGAGCGTCTCCGCCGTGGAGAGCCGCACGCCGTTTCCGCGCAGGAGCGCAAGGAACTCCAGGAGGCGATCGAGCATCGCTACTTCTCGGCCATCAGCTCCCGCACCGCGCGCTCCGCCTGCTCGTCGTCGGAGATGGCGATTTCGCGCACGTTGCCCTTGCGGTCGATCACCACCATCGTCGGCAGCGCGAACACGTGGTAGCGCGACGTGATCACCTCGTTCGCGTCGGAGACGAGGCTGTAGCTGAGGTGGAACCGCCCGGCCGCGGCCGCCACCACCTCCGGCTCCTCCGACGAGACGCCCATCACCTTGAGGCCCTTCTGCGCGAGCGTCTGGTGCAGCCGCTCGATCTTCGGCATCACCTCCACGCACGGGCCGCACCACGTGGCGAAGAAGTCGATCAGCACGACCTGGCCGCGCAGCGACGACAGCTTGTCGAACTTCGCGCCGGCCTGCACGCTGGGAGCGAAGTCGGGGGCCGCGCGCCGGAGCAGGGAGTTGCGCTGGATCGCCTCGGGGGCCGGGCGCGCGGTCAGCAGCACGTCGACGGCGCGCTCGCGACCGTTCGCGGCGAGGATGGTGAGCTTGAGGTGCCCGCCGACCTTCGCCGTCCGAACGGCGCGGTAGATCTCGCCGGGGTTCGAGAGCTTCCTGCCGTCGACGGCGAGCAGCTCGTCGCCGGGGACGATCCGCGCCGCCTCGCCGGGCGCGCCGGCGACCACGTCCTTCACCGCCACGCCGCCGTGGGCGCCGGGCGCCATCTCGATGCCGATCCAGGGGTCGCCGTCGGAGGCGCGGGCGACGGGCGCGAGGCAGAGGAGCGACAGGGCGAGAGCGAATCGCATCGGGATCCTTTCGGGCGCGGGGAACGGTGGATGGAGGCTGCTCCAGCCTGTCCGGGACCCGACGGTCTCGCAAGGTGGGACATGTAGGACATTTGACTTCATTTGCCTACCGGGCTAGGATTAGCTTCAAAGCATACCGAACGAGGACACGCATGAACAAGCGACGAGCGATGCGGTTCGACAAGGTCTTCCCGGTCGACATCTCCACCCACGAGTTCGGCGAGTGCCACGGCATCGCGCGGAACATCTCCGCCGGCGGCATGTTCGTGGAGATGGCCGACCCCCTGCCCCTCGGGTGCGCCATCCGGGTCCACTTCACGATGCCCGACGGGCCCGGCGAGATCGTCGCCGAGGGCGAGGTGAAGGGGCACTACTTCATGAACTTCTCAGACGGCGCCGGCCCGCGCTCGATGACCGGGATGGGTGTCCGCTTCACCGGCTTCGACGACGGCTCGGAGGGGCTGATCGACGCCTGCTTGAGCGGCCGGGTTTTGCACTGAGCGTCCGCCGCTGCTAACACAGCGTCCATGCTCGCGTGGGCGCTCGTCGCGGTGCCGGCCACCGTCCTCTTCGGAGCCGGCGCCGCCGTGGACGTCCCCCCTCCGTCCCCTGCCGAGATCGATGGGCTGGTGAAGCGCGTCGGGGGTGCGACGGGCGAGGACCGCCTCGCCGCCGCGCGCGCGCTCGCCGCGCTGCCGCCGTCGGGCGCGCCGGAGTATGCGAAGCGCCTCGCCCGCCCCCGCGTGATCGCCGCCGACACCATCCGCACGCTGCTCCTCGAGATCTGGGCGCAGGTGCCGAACCCGAAGCCCGACGGTCCGCTCTACGTCACCAAGCCCGAGCCGAAGTGGACGCCGCCGAAAGCGGTGAAGGGCAAGCCCCGGCCGAAGCGCCCGCCGCCGCACGATCCGGAGAAGGTGGACTGGCTCGAAGCGCTGGCGCTGCTCGACGTCGACGCGAACCCGGCGCTGGCGCCGATCGCCGCGCGCGTCGCCGCGAGGGCCGAGGCGCTCGAGGCGGTGGCGTTGATGCGCGCCCTCTCGGCGAGCGGGCGTCCCGAGTCGTTCGACCCGCTGTTCGACTTCGCCTTCGCCCTCGACGGGGTGTTCCGCGACGAGTGCGGGCGCGCCATCCGGACCCTCGGTGGGTCCGCGGTGCCCGGGCTGATCCGGCGGCAGCACGCGCAGGGGCGCGGCCTGGCGAAGCAGCGGCGCTACGCGAGCTACCAGCTCGACCGGATGGATCGCGCGCGCCCCCAGAAGGCGATCGCGACGGCGCCGGACGATCGCCTGCGCGCCGACATGATCCACGCCTACGGCGAGGCGCGCGCGCTCGACGCCGTCGAGGCGGTGCTGGGACAGGTGGACGCACCGTCGCGGCGGGTGCGGCGCGAGGCGCGGTGGGCGTGGCTGCGCTACGTCGCCGGTCCGCCACCGCCGCCGGCGCCCAAGCGCAAGCGCAAGCTTCCGGGCGGCGGCACCGAGAGCGAGGAGAAGGAGGACTACCTCAACTACCGCGAGATGGCGGAGATCGTGCTGCCGCAGCACGTGGACGATGTCCTCGACAAGGACCCCGCGGCCGCCGACGGAGCGCTCGCGAGGGCGCGCCGGGCGGGGGCGCCGGTCGACAAGTTGACCGAGGCGCTGTTCGAGATCGGAA
>JAJXSP010000506.1 GCA_021784515.1 Myxococcales bacterium
TGCGGGATCTCGACGGCGATCTGAAAACGCGGCCCGTCGCCGGTCGAGACGCCCGGCTTCGGCGCGGCCGGCGCGTTGGCGGGCTCCTTTTTCGTTTCGTCGACCCGCTCCATGCGCGCCGCCCCCCGCACCGAACCGGCGAGCCGGACGACGGCGCCGTCAGGCAGCAGCAGCTCGACGGTGACCGCCGTGCGGGGCGCCGCCTCGCGATCCATCTGCAAGTGAAGAACGCCCCGGCGGATGTCGCTCGCATAGACGAACCGGAAGACGTCCCAGCTGGCGAACCGGACGCGGGCGCGGATCCGATCGCGCGTTCCCAACGGCGCGCTGGGGTCGCCCACGAACTCGGCGGCCAGCTCGATCCCGGCGTCGTCGGACGACGGCTTCGGCGCGCCGGGCCCGCTCCTGCCGAGCGCGCTGTCGCCGCCGGGTACGCTCCGTGTCCCGGATCGCAGCGCGGCGACGACCGGCGGCGTCGTGGCCGGGCGGTGCGGCCTGAGCGCGGCGGCGCGCCCACTCGCCGCCTCCGACGACGACGCGAGGGCGACGGGCAGGGGCCCGATCCCGGGCAGCGTGGCCTCGCCCAGCCCGGCATCACCGCCGCTCTCGTGCGGGCGCTCCGTCGGAGAGGCGCCGCTCTTCTCCCGGCCCCGCTCGTCCAGGACGGCGGCACCGCCCGGGCGCGCCCCTGACGTCACCCGCTCCTTCACGCGGCGCGCCTGCCGCGCGCGCACGGCCCAGATTCCGAGCGCCCGTCGCAGCTCCATCGCCGTCTGGTAGCGCTCCGCCGGCTCGAACGCCGCCGCCTTCTGCACGATCGCCGCGAGGTCGTCGGGCACCTCGGGCGCCACCTCGCGGAGCGGCCGTCGCTGGTTCGTGGCGATTTGAAAGAGGACGCTGTTGTAGTTCTCGCCGCCGTACGCCGGGCGACCGGCGAGCATCTCGTAGAGGATCAACCCGACGGCGTGGAGGTCCACGCGCAGGTCCACCGTCTTTTCGCCGCGCGCCTGCTCGGGTGCCATGTAGAGCGGCGTCCCCGCGACGGCACCCGTCGAGGTGACGCGCACGTCCGAGGCCGACGCGAGGGCGGCGATGCCGAAGTCGAGGAGCTTCACGTGCAGCCGCCCGTCCGAGCGCTCGACGAGGAACACGTTCTCCGGTTTGAGATCGCGGTGGACGATGCCGCGCGCGTGAGCGGCCTCGAGCCCCGCCAGCACCTGCAGCCCGATCTGGGCCACCTCGTCGAGCGGAATGCGGTTGCCGTCGGCGATCCGCGAGGAGAGCGTGCGCCCGTCGAGCGCCTCCATCGCCAGGTAGGTGCCCTCGCGGCACTGGCCGAAGTCGAACACCTGAACGATGTTCTCGTGCGAGAAGGCGGCGGTCGTCCGCGCCTCGACGGCGAAGCGCTCCGCCGCCTCGGGCGCGGCGCGCTGTCCCGGACGCAGCAGCTCGAGCGCGACGTTGCGCTTGAGGAGGAGGTGTTCGCAGGCGTACACCACGCCCGCGCCTCCTTCGCCGAGGATCCGCTGGACGCGGTACTTGCCGTCGACGATGGTGTTCGCCGCGAGCATCACCATCGCCGCGCACGCCTCGCTGCCCACGCATCCGTCAGGGCTGTTTTCGTGCTCCGTCCCACGCGTTCCCGTCGGGGCCGTTGCGCAATTGCCACACCCGCCGGCTGCAACCTATCACAGACTGCTAGCTGCCGTGCGGGCGGCCCCTCGAGCGACTGCTCACGGAGCCTGGGCAGGTCGCTCTCCCGCGAGCTTGCGACCGTCCAGCGTCTCGACTAGCTTTGCCGGTCGATGCTGCGACCGATCCTCGCCCTGCTGCTCGTCTCGACGGGGCTGCCGACGTGCGCCGCCGCCGCGACCGAGATGCCGCTGCGCGAGCTTCCCGCCGACGCGCTGGTCGCCCTCGCGCCGGCTCTCCGCGCGGCGGAGATCGCGCTCCTCGAGTCGACCCGCGACGGCCATCAGGCGCAGGTCACGGTCATGGCCTTCGTTGCGGCGCCGCCCTCGCTGGTGCGCGAGGTGATCACGACGCCCGAGCGATTCACGGACTTCGGGCACAACCTGTCGCACGCCGACGTGCGGCGCCTCCCCGACGGCGCGGTCGACTACGACTTCTCCCTCGACCTCGGCGTCGTCACCCTCGACAACAACCACCGGATGCTCCTCCGCCCCGACGGGGCGATCGATATCAAAGACCGCGGCCCGCACGATCACACCAACTACCGCTGGCGCATCCTGCCGGCGCCCGGCGGCACCGTGCTCGTGCAGTTCGGCTACACCGACGTGCTGCATGCGAACGGGTACATCCGCCGCCTCGTCGCCGCCGCGCCGATGGTCGAGGAGGGGCTCGCGCTGACGACGCAGCTCTTCTTCGTGCGCGCCATCAAGGAGCGCGCCGAACACCTCGCGCCCCCGGGATCGGTTTCGCCCGCGCCGCCGGCCGCGCGTCCCCCGAGCCTCGCGTTCCTGCTCGAGCGGGGTCGGGTCGCGGTCATCCGCTCGCTCCCCAACGGCCGCCTCGGCGACATCTCGATCGTCGATACGATCTACGCGCCGCGCGCCCGCGTGGCGGAGGTGATCGCCGACGCGTCGCAGTACAGGACGTTCGTCGACGGCGTGAAGCGCAGCGAGGTGGTCGATCGCCGCCCGGGCGGCGGCGTGGTCTACGAGACGGAGTTCGATCTCTCCGTGTTCAACTGGGTCACTCGCTTCGAGCTGAAGCGCGGTCCCGAGAGCGTCGACGTGTACGGCCTCTCGGGAGATCTCTCCGCAAGCCACTTCCGGTGGGATCTCACTTCCCTCGGCGAGAAGAAGACGCGGACCGTCTTCCGCGTCCACCAGGATCTCGGCGCGGCGAGCCCGCTGCTGCTTGGCCTGTTGTACCGACGCGAGCCGCTGTTCGAGCACGGAATCTCGGTTGCGATCGCGCTGCTCCAGGAGGTCGGCGTGCGCGGGCGCGCCGAGGGCTGGCGCTGAACCGGACGCGAAAGGAGAGCGATTTGGACAAGGTAGTCGTCATCACGGGCGCCAGCTCGGGGATCGGCGCGGCGCTGGCCGACCAGTCGGGCCGCCGCGGCGCCCGTTGCGTGATCGCCGCGCGCCGGGCGAAGGAGCTCGAAGCAGTGGCGGCCCGGAGCGGAGCGCACGCCGTGGTCGCCGACGTCACCCGCCGCCCCGACGTGCAGCGCATCCTCGACGAGGCGCTCGCCCGCTTCGGCCGCGTGGACGTATGGGTCAACAACGCCGGCCGTGGGATCACGCGCTCCGTCGCCGATCTCACCGATGACGATCTCGACGAGATGTTCGCGGTCAACGTCAAGTCCGCGCTCTACGGGATGCAGGTCGCGCTCGGTCATTTCAAGACGCGCGGCGCCGGCCACATCATCAACGTCTCGTCGCTGCTCGGGCGAATCCCGTTCGCGCCGCAGCGCTCCGCCTACAACGCCGCCAAGCATGCCCTCAACGCGCTCACGGCCAGCCTCCGGATGGATCTCCGCGCCGACTGGCCGGGCATCCACGTCTCGCTGGTCTCGCCGGGCGTGGTGGCGACCGACTTCGGGCTACACGCCCGCGGAGGCGGAGTGGATTCGCGGCAGCTCCCGATGGCGCAGCCGCCGGAGGAGGTGGCGGAGGTCATCGCCGATGTCATCGAGCACCCGCGCGGTGACGTCTACACGCGCCCTTCCTACCGCGACCAGGTCGTCGCCTACTACTCGGCGGACGACCTCGCCGAGGCACTGCCCGCGCCGCGCCCGCCCCGCCCCTGATTTGCCGGCGCCGCCCGGCGCCACCCGAACCCAAATCCTGCCCGGCGCTTGGCTGCCGTCGCGCGGCTTCCGAGGGTGCGAGCGCCGCGGCGACGCACCGCCGTCCGGCGCGCCTGCCTCCGGAAAAGCGAAGGCCCCACGCCAAAAGACGTGGGGCCCTCTAATAATTTCCGGCGGCGTCCTACTCTCCCACACGGACGACCGTGCAGTACCATTGGCCCTGGAGAGCTTAACT
>JAJXSP010000060.1:0-12504 GCA_021784515.1 Myxococcales bacterium
CGCGTTTCGCGGGCGCCCGCCTCGCCAGCTCGGCGTCGGGACCCTTCGAGGCCGTGACGAGCAGGCGGCGGGCCTCGTCGGGCTGGCCGTCGTCGATGGCGATGTAGGCCAGCTCGAGGGCGACGCGCTGGTTGTCGGCGCCGAGGTGGCCCGCCTCGACGAACGCGGCGCGTGCGCCCGCGCGATCGCCGCTCGCGCGGAGGCGATAGGCCTCGTCGAGCTTCGCATCGGCGGCGCGCCGTGCGCGGCCCTTCTTCCCGTGGCGAAGTGGCGCGTCCTCCGTCGGCGCGGTCGGGTCGGCGAGCGCCGCCTCGGGCAGCCCCGCCATGACGAGCGCCCCCGCGAGCAGCCACCAGCGTCTCCGCGCTGCGCGCATCACGGCGCGAACCTGGCACGCTGGCGCATCGCCCTTCTAGCGTCGACGGCGGAGGGCACCGATGAGCAGCGCGATCGCCAGCAGGCCGAGCGCCGACGGAGCGCGCGAGGGGCGCGCCGCGATTTCGCAGCTGCAGCCGGCGACCACGTCCGTCCCGGGCGCGCCGCCGTCGCCGGTGTCGCCATCGGCCGTCGCGGCGTCGGGCGGAGCGCGGCGGCTCATGTCGGCGGGAGCCGCCATCTCGTCTGTGGGAGCGGGGCTCGCGTCGTCGGTGGCTCCGTCCTCCGCCGCCGGCCCGGCGAGGTCGGCGATGACCGCCGGCCCGCTCATGTCGGCGACGGGCGCCATGGCCAGGTCCGGCGTCGCGGCGGCGACGATCACGTGCACCTTGAGGAAGTCGTCCGGCGGACCGCCGCCCTTGGGCGCGTCGGCGAACCACGTCACGCCCTCCTCGACGAGCGAGAAGGTCTGCGTCTCGTCGCCGGGCGCCGCCGGGAGGAGCGACAGCGGGAAGTGCCCCACCTGCCCGGGCGGCACGTCCTGCGCGAGCGTGGAGACGCGCGTCGGCGAGATCCAGTCGGGCGCCGCGAGCGGCGAGGGCTTGTCGCGCGGCGTCGGCGCCAGCGTCGTCACGCCCGCCTTCCAGGTCTGGTTGCCGACGTTCTTCAGCTCGATCCACCCGTCGAGCTTCTGCCCCGCCGTGGCCATCTGCGGCGCCGGCGCGAGCGGGTAGGACTGCTTGGTGAACTCGCCGTGGTAGTCGGCCTGCGCGACGTGGATCCACGCCTCCATCTGGTTGTCCGGCGGGCCGCCCTGACCGGGATCGGAGAACCACGCCACGCCCTCCTGCACCATGCCGAAGAACTCTTTGTAGTCTCCGGGGGTATCGGGGGCTTTGAAGGTAAACGAGAATTTGCAGTTTGCCCCCGGCGCGGCGCCGCCCCCGCAGTCGGCCAGCCGGTCCGGCGACAGCCAGTCGGGCGCGGCGAACACGCTCTTGCGATCGCGCGGCTGCGTCGTCGCCAGCTTGGTGTTCCCGTTCCAGCCCTTGCCGCCGACGTTCTTCATCACGATGTCGGCGCCGATCGACTGGTTCACGACCATGTCGAGCGGCATCGCCGCGAGCGGCCAGCTCTGGCTCACGTAGCTCGCGGCCCAGTCGACCGAGCTGCCGGCCAGATCCTGGAGATCGGCGAGCGTGCCGTCGAAGCGGTCGAGGTCCACGTGGCCGCCGATTCCGCCCACCGCGCCCGTCGACGAGTACTGCCACATCGTCCACGTCTTCCACGGCGCCGCGATATCCGGACAGCAGTTGTTGCAATAGTAGGAATCGACGAGCGGGTACGAGACGAAATCGCCGCTCTGCACGTCGGGATTCCAGAACCATGCGCCGGTGTAGATGAGCGGCTTTCTCCCGGTGGCCGCCTGGATGGTGTCGATCCACTTGTGGATGTGGCTGTTGATCGTCGCCGGTGACTGGCCGCCCGTCACCTCGACGTCGATCATCGGCGGCAGGTCGCCCTCGCCGATCTGCCCCATGTGCTGGAGCAGGAGGTTGGCCTGCGCGACCGGGTCCTCGCCCGGCTCGAAGAACTGGTAGACGCCGCGAATGAGGCCGGCGGCCTTGGCGCCCTGCCAGTTCTGCGCGAAGAAGGGGTCGAGGTGGCCCGTCCCGTCGCTGACGCGGATGATGGCGAAGCTCTTGCCGGCGGCCTTGACCGAGTTCCAGTTGATGTTGCCCTGGAACTCCGACACGTCGATGCCCCACTCCGAGCTCGGGCCGGGGCAGACCACGGCGGCGCGCGCCTCGACGGAGAGCGCGAGGAGGGCGGCACAGGTGAGGATGGCGAGGAAGCGGTGGCGGCGCACGCGTGCGGCACCAAGCAAGGCCTGCACCCGACGGGGGACGGGAGCGGACGCGGGGATGGCGAGCGGCGAGTGGGGAGTCGGGCGGCGCATGTGGGGACTCTACCCCCGGACCCCGACCGTCGAGAAGGGCGGAAGGCGCTACGCGCGCAGCGTCGCGAGATCGATCACGAAGCGGTAGCGCACGTCGCCGCGCTCCATGCGGTCGTACGCGGTGTCGATCGCCTGCATCGGGATCACCTCCACGTCGGCGGCGAGGCCCTTGTCCCCACAGAAGTCGAGCGCCTCCTGCGTCTCGGCGATGCCCCCGATGAGCGAGCCCCCAAGCGAGCGCCGCCGCGAGATGAGCGAAAAGGCGGAAAGCTCCGCCGGCCGCTCCGGCGCGCCGAGCAGCACCATCGTGCCGTCGGTGCGCAGCGTCCCGAGGAAGCGCCCGAGGTCGTGCTTGACCGAGGCGGTGTCGATCGCCAGGTCGAGCCGCTCGGCGTGGCGCGCGATGGCGGCGTCGTCGCCGGCGAGGACGACCTCCTGCGCGCCGAGCCGCTTCCCGTCGGCCGCCTTCGACGGCGACGAGCTGAACAACGTCACCTCCGCGCCGAGCGCCGCCGCGAGCTTCACCGCCATGTGGCCGAGCCCGCCGAGACCGACCACGCCGACGCGCGTCCCCGGTCCCACCTTCCAGTGGCGCAGCGGCGACCAGGTGGTGATCCCGGCGCACAGCAGCGGCGCCGCCGCGTGGAGCGGCAGCGACGGCGGGATGCGCAGCACGTAGCGCTCGTCCACCACGATCCCCGTCGAGTAGCCGCCGAAGGTCGGGGCGCCGTCCTGCACGCCGTTGTAGGTGAAGGTCACGCCGTGGCAGTACTGCTCCTCGCCGCGCGCGCAGGCGGCGCAGCGACGGCAGGAGTCGACGAAGCAGCCGACGCCGACCGCGTCACCGACGGCGAAGCGAGTCACCGCGGCGCCCACGCGGGCCACGCGCCCGACGATCTCGTGCCCCGGCACGAGCGGGTAGCTCGTGTGCGCCCACTGATTGCGGACCTGGTGGAGGTCGGAGTGGCAGACCCCGCAATAGAGGATGTCGATCGCCACGTCGGTGGGGCGCGGTTCGCGGCGCTCGACGGTGAGCGGCCGGAGCGGCGAGGTGGCGTCGAAGGCGGCGTAGGCGGGCGTGGCGATCATCGGGTCTCCTCGCGGGTCGTGGGGCGGGAAGCGTACCCGCGATCGCGAGAAGACGCCTGCGGGCCGAACGCCCGCCGGTCAGTCGCCGGCGCAGATCGGGAGGAGGTCGGCGAAGCGATCGACGTGGTACCTCGCCGCGCGGGCGCGGATCGCGGCGGGGTCTTCGTATCCCCAGGTGACGAGCGCGAGGTCGACGCGCGCGGCCTCCGCGGTGGCGGCGTCGACGAGGCTGTCGCCGACGTAGAGCGTCGCGGAGCGCGGGGCGCCGGCGCGGCCGCGCAGGATGTCCACGATCATCGGGTCGGGCTTGCGCGCGCCGACGTCGTCCTCGCCGAGCACCGCCTGGAACAGCGACCCCACGCCCAGCTTGTCGACGATGGTGCGGGCGAGCGCGCCGGGCTTGTTCGTGGCGATCGCGAGCGCCACGCCGTCGGCCGCCATCGTGGCGAGCGCCTCCTTCACCCCGAGGTACAGCCGCGTGCGGGCGACGGGGCGCTCGGCGTATGCATCGCGGAACCGCGCGGTGAGCGCGTCGAGATCCCCCGTGCCCCCCGCATGCCGCAGCAGCTCGCGCGCCCCCGACCCGATCCACCCCGCCACCTCGCCGTCGCCGAAGCGGGTCCCGAGCGTGCGGTTGAGCGCGTCGGCGATGTCCGCCACCGAATCGATGAGCGTGCCGTCGAGGTCGAACACCACCAGCTGCCGTGCCATCGCGCCTCCGCGTCGGCGACGATAGCAGACTGCGCGGCCTACGAGACGTGGAGCGTCGGTTCGCCCGGGTGCCAGTTGCAGGGCGTCAGCTCGCCCGTCTGGAGCGCCTCGAGCGTGCGCAGCACCTCGTCCACGTTGCGACCCACCGAGAGGTCGTTCACCGAGGCGAACCGGATCACTCCTTCGGGATCGACGATGAAGGTGGCCCGCAGCGCGACGCCCTCCTGCTTGTGCAGGATCCCCAGCGCCGAGGAGAGCTCGCGCTTCGTGTCGGCGAGCATCGGGAAGGGCAGGTCGTGCAGATCGGGGTGCGTGTTGCGCCAGGCGAGGTGGACGTAGTGCGTGTCGGTGCTCATCCCGAGCAGCTGCGCGCCGAGCTTCGCGAAGTCCGCGGCGCGGTCGCCGAAGCTGGCGATCTCCGTCGGGCAGACGAAGGTGAAGTCCATCGGCCAGGCGAACAGCACGAGCCACTTGCCTGGGTACGAACGGTCGTCGATCGCGGCGAATTGGCGGCCGGGGTCGCGGCTGACGACGGCCTGGAGGCGGAATGCGGGGAGCGGGTCACCGATGGTCAACATGCGATCTTCTCCTTTGCAGCGGAATGCCCTCTAGCGTCTGGTCGCTGGCTCGCTGCGTCTGGTCGTAAGATGCGCCGGCCGCACGATCCGTCGACGGGGATCGCGCGGGTCGTGCGCCTCGGGGGCGGAATCAGTGCGTGCGGACGCGGTGCTCGAACGTCTTCGGGGGACCGGGAGCGACCTCGACGACGACGTCGTGGAACTCGACCTCGCCCGAAGCCTGCGCGTGCATCGGCAGCTTCGCCTTGCCGTAGAGCGTGCTGGGCTTGCCGGGCGTGGGCTCGCTCGCCGCACACAGCGAGACGTCCGAGCCCCACGGCGCGAACACCTCGACGAAGAACACGCCGTGGTTGCTGCCGCCGTAGCCGACGATGTCGGGCTTCTCCGCGAGGCAGTCGCCGATCGCGACGAAGGTCATCGGGGCGGGCGCCTTGGCGAACTTCTTCGGCACCACGACCTTGCCGCTGATCTCGACCTCGCAGTTCGCGGGGTGCGAGGGCATCACCGGCGGGCCCTTGGGCGCGGGCGCCGCGGGCGTGGGCGGAACCGCCGGCGCGGGCGGAGGGGAAGGCGGCGCCTCCCGGCGCGAGCAGCCGGGAGGCGCGACGAGGGCGAGGAGGAGCGCGAGGCGTCGCATGGCTATTGCGGGCAACTATAGCCGACCGTGATGCTGCCGAGGCTCGGCTTGTTCTGCGTGTCGCTCGTCGAGAGCGTGAACTGGACCTGGAAGTAGGACGGGTCGGTGCCCATCGGCAGGTTGATCATCACCGGCTGCATGATCGCCGGCGGCTCCTGCCCGACCGGCACGAACGGCGCGTTCTGCAGCGAGAAGGCATCGGCCGCCGCGCGATAGAAGACCTGCAGCGTGGTCCCCTGCGGCACGGCGTCGGTCCAGGTCAGCGTCGTCCACGTCGCCTTCGAGCCGCAGGCGGGCTGGAAGGTCTTCCGGTAGCTGCCCGTCGTCGGCGCGGTCAGCGCGAGCTGCGAGCCCGACAGGTCCGAATAGACGTACGGCTGCATTCCGACCTTGACCTTGGTGAGCGCGTAGCCGTTCGCCGGGTCGACGCGCCACGCCGTACCGACGGCGTTGCCGAAGTAGTTGCTGCAGCAGTTCCCACCCGGCAGCTCGGTGTTGATGAACCACGGGTAGCCGTTGCCGTCGATGGCCGTGCCGAGGATGTACTGGCCCGTGTCGCCCGTGAGCGGGAGGTCCTTCTTCAGCGTCATCCCCTGGCCGAACGGCTTCGAGGCGTCGACGTGGTAACCGCCGTGGCAGGTATCGGGCACCCACAGGTTGAAGTTCGCGTCGAGCGACGGGCCGCGCGTGAAGCAGGAGTTCGGCAGGTCGAGCTTCTCCCACTGGGGATTCGCCGCCGTCGGGTCCATGCGCGCGACGCAGGTGTTCCCCGCGCCGTAGATGTAGCCGCGCTTGTCGGCGCTGATCGCGTAGGAGCAGGGTGGGGTCGGGAACTGCTTGAGGGCGAGGTTGTTGTTCGTGTCGACCCGCATCACCGGGCCGCCGAGATCCTTGATCCAGAGGTAGCCGAAGCGGTCGAACACCGACGAGTACGGCGCCGCCTGGACGTCGATCTGCTGCTTGATGGCGCCCGTCTTCGCGTCGATCTGCGCCAGCTCGCGGGTGGCGTTGAGGCCGACGTAGAAGTTGCTCGACAGCACGCTGCCGTCGGGCGAGGGATTCGCGTCGAAGGTCGCCGAGCGCGGCAGCGTGCCGCCGCCGCCGACGAAGTTGCCGTTGCGGTCGTTGCTGAGCGGAGTCCACCAGAGCACGCACTCGTCGGGGCTGATCCGGGTGTTCGCCTTCCAGTAGAAGGGCGAGTTCTGCGCGATCGTGCCGCCGGCCAGATTCGTGTCGATCTTGCCGTTGCCGTTGCGGTCGACGCACTTCGAGATGTCGCCCGCGATCATGACCGCCGAGGCGGAGGCGGGGTTCTGCCCGCCCTTCGGATTGCCGCCGTAGAAGTAGCTGGCGCGGTTGGCGACGCCGACGTTGCCGTCGAGGCTGACGCTGGCGCGCGACGGGTCGGCGTTGCACCCGGGCGCGGTGCAGTAGCGCGCCACCTCCTTCATCATGTTCGGGTCGACCTTCGACACCGTGCCCTCGGCGCTGTTCGACACGAAGATGAAGCGCGCGATGTTGAGGAGGCTGGTCTGGCGATCGACCGTGACGTTGCCGCCGCCGTCGAGCACGACGAGCTTGCTGCCGTCGCCGTTCGGATCGAACGCCGGGTTGCCCTGGCCGCCGACGCTGAGCGACCCGTCGCCGCCGCAGGCGCCGTTGGCGCACTGGTTGTTCCAGCAGTCGCCGTTCTGGACGCAGGCGCGGCCGGTGTTGCACGCCGGGCACTGGCCGCCGCAGTCGACGTCGGTCTCGGTGCCGTTCTTCACGCCGTCCTTGCAGGAGGGCATCTGGCACTGGCTGTTGACGCAGAGCTGCGAGAGGCAGTCCTTGGCGACCTTGCAGCCCTGGCCGGCCTGGCAGGGGTTGCACATCGGGCCGCCGCAATCCACGTCGGTCTCCTGGCCGTTGTGGATCATGTCCATGCACGACGGCGCGGCGCACTGCATGTTGATGCACGAGCCGTCGATGCAGTCCGCGTTCTGCGCGCACGTCTTGCCCTGCGCGCACGGCGGGCACGAGCCGCCGCAATCGACGTCCGTCTCGCTGCCGTTCTTGATGTGATCGCCGCAGCCCGCGTCGACGCACACGTTGTTGAAGCAGAGGCCGCTCTGGCAGTCCGAGCCCTTGATGCAGGCCTTGCCCACGGTGCAGGGCGTGCACTTGCCGCCGCCGCAGTCGACGTCGGTCTCGTCCTGGTTCTTCACCATGTCCATGCACGTCGCCGGGGCGCACGCCATGTTCGTGCACACCAGGCTCTGGCAGTCCTTGTTGACCACGCAGGCCTTGTCGTCGCCGCAGGCCGCGCACGAGCCGCCGCAGTCGACGTCGGTCTCGTCGCCGTTCTTCACGCCGTCGGTGCAGCTGCCCTGGCAGGTGCCCATCGTGCAAACGCCGCTGTGGCAATCGGTCGCGCTGCCGCACGTCTTGCCGTTCACGCATGCGATGCAGGAGCCGCCGCAGTCCACGTCGCTCTCGTTCCCGTCCTTGACGCCGTCGCTGCACGTGGGCGGCAGCATCGAGCACTTTCCGTCGAGGCAGACGCCCGCCATGCAATCGCTGTTGATCGCGCAGCCGAGGCCGGCGCCGCACGGCGCGCACGTGCCGCCGCAGTCCACGTCGGTCTCCGTGCCGTTCTTTGTCCCGTCGGTGCAACTGGCGGGTGTGGGCGCGCTGTTGCTGCACCCCCCGGCGAGCAGCGCCGCGGCCAACAGGAGAAATCCACTCTTCGACGACAACACCATCTCTCTCCTCCACGGGGTCCGCGCGCTGCCTCGACGTGCGGAAGAACGGTCTGTGGCGCGGACGGCGACCGCCGCCCGACGGCAGGTGAGGCGACTAGGGTGAATACCCGAGGGCTTGCCGTCGGTCAAGCACGCCGCGGTCGCGCCGTTGCGCTACCCTGCCGGCGATGCGACGTGCCCTTGGCGACGCCCTGGCGATCGCCCGCTACCACATCGTTCTGATCGCGATGACCGCCTCGGTGGCCTTCGGGTGGATCTTCACCGGACGCTACCGGCCCGCCGTCGCGCTGGTGGTCGGGCTCGACTGGTTCCTCATCAACCTCGTCAACCGCGTCACCGACATCGCGGAGGATCTCGCCAACCACATCCCCGGCACCGAGCGGGTGGCGCGACGGCAGCGGGCGCTGGTGATCGCCAGCGTCGGGCTGCTCGCGGCGAGCCTCGTCGCCACGACGGTGGTGTGGCCGGCGCTCCTGCCGTGGCGGCTCGCGGTGCAGGCGATCGGGCTAGCCTACAACGTGCGCGTGCTGCCGACCCCGCGCGGCTGGTCGCGCTTCAAGGAGATGTACTTCGCGAAGAACTTCGCCTCGTCGGTGCTGTTCGTGCTGACCTGCTTTGGCTACCCGCTCGTCGTCGCCGGCGGGCCGCAGCGGGTTCCCTTCGGCACCGTCGTCGTGCTGGCGCTCTTCTTCGTGCCGTTCGAGCTGACCTACGAGATCCTCTACGACCTGCGCGACCTCGAGGGCGACCGCGCCGCGGGCGTGCCGACCTACCCGGTCGTGCACGGACCGGAACGCGCGCGGCAGATCATCGATGGGCTGCTCGTCGCCGCCTGCCTGCCGCTTTGCGCCGGCTTCGCGCTGCGCCTCCTCGGGGTGCGCGAGCTGCTCATGCTGGGCGCGCCGCTCGCGCAGCTGGCCTTCTACCGACCGCGCGTGCGCCGCGGAATCACCACGCCCGACTGCGTGTGGCTGACCCACCTCGGCACCGCGCAGCTGGTGGCGTTCCTCATCGGGACCGCGCTATGGCTGCGCGCGGGGCTGCCGCCGAACGTGTACCGGTAAGGACCAGCCACGGCGCCGCGACGAGCGCGGCGTGGAGCCACAGCGCGCGGTCCGTCGGCGCGGTCACGCCGAGCAGCGCGACGAACAGCCCGGCGGCGAGCACGCGCGGCCCCCACACCGACGGTGGCAGCAGGGTGCCGCGCGCCCGCGCCCGCAGCGCCCCGACAAGGAACACGAGCGACGCGGCCGCGAGCGCGAGGAAGCCGAGCGCCCCGAGATCGACCCGCGGCAGCCGGCGGAAAACGCCCCACCACGAGGCGAGGATGAGCGCGTGCGCGGCGAGCGGCCCGGCCACGATCGCCAGCCAGCGACGGCGAGGCGCCCCCACCATCGCGACCGCGCCGACCGCGAAGAAGCCCCAGCCGAGGATCCCGACGAGCGGCACGCCGAGGTGGCCCGGCTCGGCCCAGCGCCACAGCCCCGCCCGCACCGCCACCACCTCGACGAGCGAGGCGTCGAATGCGACCAGGCACGCGGGCAGCCAGGGCCCGGCCGCCGGCCACACCGCCCGCGCCGCGTCGCGCGCCGAGAGCACGACGAGCGGCCAGATCAGCGGCACCAGGAGCGGCACCTGGTCGAGCCGTGCGTGCCACGAACCGGCGTATTCGTAATAGCGGTAGAGAAGGACGCAGCTCTCCTCGCCGACCCACGCGGCGACGGCGAGGGCGGCGTAGTCGGCGGCGAGGGCGCGGGCGTCGCGCGTGCGCGCCATCGCGGCGAGGGTCGCGGCGACGACGGCGAGGCAGAGGAGCTCGAAGAGGGCGATCGGCATGCGGGGGCGACATTACCCCCGGCGGTGACACCCGGACACGTCCGAGGCGCAATCCTTCCCCCTCGGATCCGCGCCGGCGGCGTCAACCGGCGGCGCCGTGAAGCCATCGACGGGGGACAGTGAGGAGCCGCGGCGAATTAACTTGCGCAGTCTGGCCGCCGATCCATCCCGGCTGGCTTCGTTCCTCCTCCGTCACTTGCAGAGAGCAAGCTCCCTCGTCGCGCCTCGCCATCCAGGCGCCTCGGCAGCCATCTTTGCGCAACTTATTTCGCTGCGGCTCCTGATCGAGCGCCGAGGTGGCGATCGCCGATGTCCCGCAAGCGATCCAGCAGTGCGTGGTTGGCCTCGGCGAGGCCGGGGCCGCCGGTGACGGAGTCGTAGCGATATCGCAGCAGGCGCTCCGTTCCGTAGGCGAGGAGCTGGTTGTCATCGGTGATTGTCTCCGCGATCGCGGCCAACCCGGCGAGCTGGTCCTCCTCGAGGGTCACCCCGCGGGCGATGGTCGCGGCGTCGAGATCGAGCGGCACGTCGGAGGGCCGGAAGCTCCATGGCGCCGGTCCCCCGACGAGGATGCAGGTCCCGTCGACGGTGTCGCACCACAGCCGGCTGTGCGGGAACGCCTCCACGAAGGTGCTGATCACCGCCAGCATGTGGCCGGGCGAGAGGAGGTGGACCGGCACCCACTGCGCCGCGATCCCGTGTGGCGACAGGCGCGCGCGCACGAGCTCGTAGAACTCGCGCGAGTAGAGGTTGTTGACGCCGGCGAAGTTGGGCGGCATGGGTTCGAGCGTCACCACGTCGTAGCGGCGATCGACGGCGCGGCGCAGGAAGGCGCGGCCGTCCATGACGGTGGGGTGCACCGCGGGGTCCTCGAGGACGCGCTCGTTCACCGCGAACAGGGGCCCCGCCCGCAGCACCGCCGCGTTGATGTCCACCAGGTCCAGGCGGCGCGGGTGATGCTGCCGTACGGCGTTGGCGGTCTGGCCGGTGCCGAAGCAGATCACCAGCGCGTCGCCCAGCGGCGCGGGGGTGGCCAGCGTCGGGAGGTGCCCCATCCAGCGCATGTAGTGCGATTCGACGGACTCGGTGGATGCCTCGAATCCATCGATCACCAGCGAGCGTTCACCGGCGCTCGAGAGGGACACCGACACGGTGGCGTCGGGGCCCTCGGCGACATAGATGGGCGTCCCCCAACGATCGGTCCAGCCGCCCTGCACGCGTCGACGGCCGCCTCCGCCGTCGTAGCGGACCGCGACCACGAGCCCCGCGGTCGCCACCAGCGCGATCACGGCGCGGCGGCTCGCGCGGGAGGCGTGCGCGGCGCCGGCGAGCGCGAGCACGCCCGCGGCGATCCAGCTCGTGCGGGTGGCGCCCACCGTCGGCAGCAGCAGGAATCCCGCACCGAGCGCGCCGAGCACCGCGCCGGCGGTGTTGGCGGCATAGAGGCGCCCGGAGCCGCTGCTGCCGGGCCGCTCCTCGAGCAGCCACGGAAACACCAGACCGAGCAGCGTGACCGGCACGGCGATACAGACGAGGAGCTGGACGAAGCGAAACAGGGGCAGGAGCGGAACGTTGGCGGTCAGCGCCCAGCGATCGAGCTGGTCGACGATTGGCGTCGCGCACAGCACCGCCGCGGCGCCGAGGCCGAGCACCAGCGGCAACGCCTCGGGGAAGCGACGCCGCAGCCGCGGTGCGAGGCGCGCACCGACGGAGAGCGGCAGCAGGAAGGCGGCAACGAGCACGCCGAAGGTCTCGGTGGAGGATTGGAAGGCGGCGCGCAGCGAGCGGAACCAGGAGACCTCGAGCAGGAACACCGAAAGTCCGCTCGCGAAGGCGAGGAGCGCGAGGCCCCACGGAACGGTCGCCTCATTGGCGGCCTCGCTCGATGACGCCGCCACCGTCGGATGGCGGATCGCCCAGAGCGCCACGGCCAGGTCGATCCCCGCGGTGACGAGGCCGGTGGTGAAGAGTCCGAAGAGCGGGACCAGGACGAAGGTGCCCGCCAGGATCCCGATCACCGCGCCGAGGGTGTTGGCGCCGTACAGCCGCGCGATGGAGGTGCCCGCCGACGGGGCGCAAACCGCCAAAAGCGGCAGGGTCGCTCCCATTGCCGCCGAGGGGACGATGAGGACGAGCGCGACGCCGCACAGCTGGACCACGCTCGCCAGCGACGGGCTCGCCGCGTACAGCACGGTGTCGAGCGCACCGAGCGCGCGGAGGGCCGGGCCGACGAGCACGCCGCCGATCGCGACCACGACCTCGGCGCGTCCGTAGGCGACGAGCGGCGCGCGCAGGCGGCCGCGACGCGCGAGGCGCGCTGCGTAGAGCCCGCCGACCGCGAAGCCGGCCATCATGCCGGCGAGGGTGACCGCGGCCCCGAAGGCCGAGGCGCCGAGCGCCAGCGCGGTGGACTGCTGCCACAGCACCTCCCAGAGCAGGCCGCCGGCCCCGGACAGCCCCACGGCGAGGAGGAGGCGACGGCGTCCGATCGCCGGCGGGGGCGACGGAGCGGGGTCGGCGACGAGCGAATCGGCGGCTGGCTGGATCAAGCTGCCAGCGTGGTCGGGGCGCGCG
>JAJXSP010000060.1:12514-17664 GCA_021784515.1 Myxococcales bacterium
AGTGCGCCCGCCGTTGAGGGAAACAATGCAAATGACCGCGACCGCGACCGTCGGAGCAAGTTTCGCTCGACGCGCGACTCGGGGAAATAGCGGGGGGGCTTTGGTGCTGGCGAGTTCCCCAGGCGGATTCGACGCCATCCAGGAGGGGGCGATCGAGTACCACGCGTTCCGCGCCACGCCGCATTGACAGGGTCGACATATGCCCATACGAGGACTGCCGCCGGCAGCTCGGCGCCCTCATCGCCGGCTTCCGCCTCATCGCCCTTCGAGCGTGCGCGTGAAGGGGTAGAGTAGGCTCGTCGAGTGATCGGGAGGAGCGATGAAGCGGCTTTTCTTTTCACCAACAACCGGGTGCGCCTTGGTCGTCGCGGTCGCGGCGTGCTTCGCGGCGTGCTCCTCCAGCAGCTCCGAGTCGGCCGACGACGCGAAGGCGCGGCTGGAGAGGGAGACCGGCGTGAGCTGGGCCGTCGACCACCCGTCGCCCTTCGTCACCCACCTGCACCCGCTCGGCGGGGCGCCGCCGGCGCTCGTCAATGGCAAGAGCGCCGATGTCGCGGCGCGCGAGTTCTTCAAAAACTACTCGGCGCTGTTCGGATTTCAGAACGTCGACGGCGAGCTGGCGCTGGACGCCGTCACGCCGCCCGACGGCATCGGCGTGACGCACGCGCAGTTCCACCAGCAGGCCGGCAACGCGGAGGTCGAGGGGGCGCGCCTCGGCGTCCACTTCGACGCGCAAGGGCGGATCTCGTGGATTGGGACGCTGTACGTGCCCAACCTCGGTGCGCTCAATACCACGCCGGCGCTCGACGCGGCGGCGGCGCTCGGACGGGCGCAGGCCGACATGCTGGCGCGCTTCCCGCCCGGCGCGCTCGGCGCTCCCGAGGCGACCCCGCCGCCCACGCTCACGGTCGTTCCCTCGCCGTCGCCGGTCTTGTCCTACCGCGTGAAAGTGTCCTTCATCTATCGCGAGGCGTTCGCCGATCCGGTGCCGTCGGGGCTCGATGTGCCGCCGCTGCGCGAGGTGATGAACTACCACGTAGACGCCAACAGCGGCGCCATCCTCGATGCCCGGAGCGGGCTCATCCCCGAGGATACCGCCAAGGGCCGCGGGGTTCTTTACTACCAGAAGATGGACCTGACCGACACCAAGCAATTCCCGGTGCTGGCCGACGGAATGGGGAAATGGCGGATGTTCCGCTCGGGCACCGACGCGGCGACGGGGCTTTACGCGCGGGCGGCCGGCGCGCCGATCATCGCCTCGGCCTCGCTCGATCCATTCGATTCGATCATGCCCAACCAGGGCTCCCACGTGGACGCCTATTCCAACTTCGTGAAGATCGACGGCTACTGGCGGGCCCTCGGCCGCAAATCCTGGGACGACGCGGGAGCGACCATCCGGTTGATCGTCAATGACCCCAACCCCGCGCTGCCGAACAACGCATGGTGGGACGGCAGCGACGCGTTCCACTTCAGCGCGAACAACCCGGGAGGCCAGATCCTCGCGCAGCCCCTCGACGTCTGCGGCCACGAGTTCCAGCACGCCATCAATCAGCAGCTGCTCGCCCTGCCGCACCAGGACCAGACGGGCGCGCTCGACGAATCGCTCGCCGACAGCTTCGGCGAATTCATCGAACACGTTTATCGGCCCAACGCCGCCGACAACGTCGTCCTCGGCGAGTCTCAGCCTCCCATCCTCCGCAACCTCGCCGACCCGAAAGCCACCATGCAGCCCGACCACATGGACGACCTGCGCACCGGCGCGTTCGACTCGGGGTACGTCCACGACAACGCCGGAATACCCAACAAGGCGTGGTGGCTCATCACCATCGGCGGGACGCACCACGGCGTCACCACCACCGGGATCGGCTGGGCGGCCGCCGAGGCGCTCTACTATTCGACCCTCAAGGCGCGGCCGCCCGTGTCGCGCTTCGTCGACTTCGCCACGGCGATGACCGAGCAGGCGACAAACCTCCCTGGCAATGTCCTCGATACGGTGGTGTGCGCCTGGTACGCCGTCGGCGTGCTGACGCAGGATGGGTTGCAGAGGGGCTTCCCCGGTGTCAATTGCAACACCGCCACCGACGGCGGCGTGGACGCCTCGCGCGACATGGCCGGAGACGCGATGGACGGCTCGCACGATGGCGCGATGGACGCCTCGCGCGACGGCGCGATGGACGCCGCCCCCGACGGCGCCGGCGACGGCGGAATGGACGCCGCCGTGCCCGACATGGGCGTTTGCACGCCCACCGCCGCCGACTTCGAAGGGATGCAGGTCAAGGTGAATGGCATCATGGGTGAATTCGCGGACGCCACGATGACCATCACCAAGGTGGTGCGGATCGGAAGTCCCATGATGTACCTTGGGAGCTTCGGCGGTCAGGAGGCGGGCAACCCGAAGCCGCTCAGCATGGATCTGCCCGCGACGGCGACGGTGTTCTCGTTCGGCGACGGAAACCAGCCGGCCGGCGTGGTGGGGTTCCCGGCCGTCTTCGAAGGCAAGAACGGCGCAAACCGCAACGGGCGATCCAACCTGATCGCGGTGTGGCAGGACGGCATGAAGCAATGGCAATGGGCGTGGAACGTCAGCGGCGGCTCGTGGATGTCCAACGGCGGCTTCCCTCAGTGGCACGAATACCAGTTCGTGTACGACTCCCGCAAACCCTCGATGGGACGCACCCGCTTCGACGTCTTCCTCGGCGGCGGCGCGATGCCATCCGGCTGGACCTTCATCCGCTCGGCTCCGACGGTGGCGAGCGTCACCTTCGCAGGCAATCCGGCCTGCGCTCTGCCCGGGCAATAAGCTTTCGCGGTACCGATTCGATGTGAAAGCGATCAGCCGCCGCAGCACTTCTTGAACTTCCGCCCGCTGCCGCACGGGCAGGGATCGTTGCGTCCCGCCGTCGGACTTCGCACCGCCGGCCGCGGCTTGCCCGAATCGCCATCGAGGTAGCGCCATTGCCCATCGACGCGGTGGAAGCGCGAGCGCTCGTGGTGAAGGCGCTCCACGCCGCCCTCACGGTAGCGCGCGCGGAACTCGACGATGCCGCTGTCGTCGTCGACCCCGCCGCGCTCGGTTGCCACGATCTCGAGGCCGAGCCACGTGGCCTCGCGGGACCAGCGCTCGACGGCGGCGCGCTCCACGGTATTCCGCGTCGTGGCGTCGTGGGTGTCGAGGAGGTAGTCGACCGCGCCACGGACGAATGCCGTGTAGCGCGAGCGCATGAGCGCCTCGGCGGTCGGGGCGGATTCGCGGCGCTCGAGGAAGGGAGCGCAGCAGGCGTCGGCGGGGCGGAGCGAGCCGCAGGGGCAGGACATGGCGACAAGCAATACCATCGGAGCGGCTCCGTGCCGCGACGGAAAGAATCGGCGCCCCGTGGAGGTTGACGGCGACCGGCCGGCGGGCGGACGATTCGCCGGCACACCAAGGAGCCCGCATGCGCATCGCCCAATGCCTCGCGATCCTCTCGCTGGTCACCGCCGGCTGCGGCGGCGACAGCAACAACCCCGGCGGCGGGGACCTGACCATGTGCGGGGCGCCGCAGATCGTGTGCGGGGCGCAGTGCGTGGACCCGACGAGCGATAACGAGAATTGCGGGGCGTGCGGCTCCGTCTGCGCCGCCGGCACCGCGTGCACGGCGGGCCGGTGCGCGGTCAGCTGCGCAATGGGACTGACCGTGTGCGGCGGCGACGGCGGAGGCGGCGGCTGCGTGAACCTGCAGGCAGATCCCGCCAACTGCGGCAACTGCGGGGCGGCCTGTCAGAGGGGCAATGTCTGCTCGAGCGGGCAATGTCAGGTGAGCTGCCAGCAGGGGCTGTCGAACTGCAACGGGGCGTGCGTGAGCCTGGTCTCCGATGTCGCCAACTGCGGCAAGTGCGGCGCGGCCTGCCCGGCGGGCAATGTCTGCTCGAACGGGGCGTGCGCGGTGTCGTGTCAAATGGGCCTCGTCGACTGCATGGGAACGTGCGCGAACCTGCTCACCGACAATGCCAATTGCGGGATGTGCGGCGTCGCGTGCCCGAGGGGCCAGGTGTGCTCGAGTGGGATGTGCGCGGTGAGCTGCCAGATGGGTCTCACGCTCTGCAATGGGGTCTGCGCCAACCTGGCGTCGGACATCGCGAACTGCGGGATGTGCGGGACGGTCTGCCCGCCCGGGAACGTGTGCAGCAACAGCCAGTGCGCCGTCTCCTGCCAGCAGGGCCTCTCCGAGTGCAGCGGGCTGTGCGTCAATACCGGGACCGACAACGCCAACTGCGGGATGTGCGGCGACGCGTGCCCTCCCGGCAACGTCTGCAGCAACGGGCAGTGCGCGCTCTCCTGCCAGATGGGCCTGACCAATTGCAACGGCGACTGCGTGAACCTGGCGACCGACAACGGCAACTGCGGCGGCTGCGGCATGGCCTGCCCGATGGGTCAGGTGTGCTCCAACGGCTGCGCGGCCACCTGTGCGATGGGCTACACGGTCTGCAACGGGGTTTGCGCAAACCTCGAGTCGGACATCGCGAACTGTGGAACGTGCGGGACGGCCTGCCCGCCGGGCAACGTGTGCAGCAATGGGGTGTGCGCGCTCAGCTGCCAGATGGGCCTGACGCAGTGCAACGGCCTGTGCACGAACCTGAACAATGATGTCGGCAACTGCGGCGCGTGCGGCGCGGCGTGCCAGCCGGGGAACGTGTGCACGAATGGCCGCTGCGTGCTCTCCTGCCAGCAGGGGCTGTCGCAGTGCAACAACACCTGCGCCAACCTCCAGACGGACCTCGGCAACTGTGGCAAGTGCGGCCAGACCTGCGCGCCGGGGCAGGTGTGCAGCAATGGGGCGTGCGCGCTGAGCTGCCAGATGGGCCTTTCGCAGTGCAACGGGACCTGCGTCAACGTCCTCAGCGACAATGCCAACTGCGGCACGTGCGGAAACGCCTGCCCGATGGGCCAGCTCTGCTCGAACGGCCAATGCGGCCTGTCGTGCCAGCAATCGCTGACCAACTGCAACGGCGTGTGCGCGAACCTCCAGACCGACATCGGCAACTGCGGCGGATGCGGGATGGCTTGCCCGAACGGCAACGTGTGTTCCACCGGCGCCTGCGCTCTCTCCTGCCAGGTGGGCCTCACGCAGTGCAACGGCCTTTGCGCCAACCTCCAGAGCGACATCGCCAAC
>JAJXSP010000061.1 GCA_021784515.1 Myxococcales bacterium
GGAGTTCGCCGTCCTCGACCTGCGCATGCCCGGCCGCTCGGGACTCGAGCTTCTGCGCGAGCTGCTGGCGATCGATCCCCACACCCGCGTCGTCGTCCTCACCGGCTACGGCAGCATCGCCACCGCGGTCGACGCGGTCCGCCTCGGCGCGGTCCACTACCTGCCCAAACCCGCCGACGCCGACGACGTCCTCGCCGCCTTCGCCCGCGGCGACCGGGCGCCGCTGTCGCCGGTCGAGGGCGACTTCCCCGCCCCGTCGCTCGCCCGCGCCGAGTGGGAGCACATCAACCGCGTGCTCTCCGACTGCGGGAACAACATCTCCGAAGCCGCCCGCCGCCTCGGAATGCACCGGCGCTCGCTGCAGCTCAAGCTCCGCAAGTACCCGCCGCGCAAGTGACCGGGCGCGACGCGCTCAGGGCCCGATCAGATCGGGCCCTTACTGCGCCAGCGGCAGCTCGAACCAGAAGCGGGCGCCGCGCTCGACGGAGATGACGCCTACCCGGCCGCCGTGCGTCTCGACGACGCGCTTCACCGTCGCCAGCCCCAGCCCGATCCCCGGCTGCGCGGATCCGGGCGCCCGCACGAACGGCTCGAACACCGACACGCCGAGCCCGGCCGGCAGCCCCGGCCCGGTGTCCTCCACCTCCACGCGGACGCAGCTCCCGATCCGGGAGGTGCGCACCGTCACGCGGCGCTCCTTCGAGTCGCCCATGTACTTGATGGCGTTCTGCACGAGGTTGGCGACGGCGCTCGCCAGCAGCCCCGGATCGCAGGCGGCGACCAGCCCGCGTTCGCCGTCGGCTGCGAGCGCGATCTCGACGTCCTTCGCCGCGCCGCCCGCCTCGTCGAGCGCACCGCCGATGACCTCGTCGAGATCGGCGCGGGCCGACGGTTCGGGACGGGCGCCGGCGCGCGCGAACGCCAGGAGACCGTCGATGATCTGCGCGCTGCGGGCGACGCTGCGCTGCATGCGCTCCACCGCCTTGCGAGCGCGCGGCTCGGCGGCCGTCGTCTCCTCCACCATGGACAGGCTCAACCCGATCGTCGCGATCGGGTTTCGCAGATCGTGCGCCACGCGCCCCGCGAACTGCTCCAGCTCGACGGCGCGCTCCGCGTCGCGCCGCGTCCGCACCCGCAGCGCGCGCCACGCGAGGAGCGCCGCGACGACGGTCAGCCCGACGCTGAGCACGTCGAGGGCGATCGCGATGAGACGTGATCGCCGGTGCAGCCGATCCACCTCGCGCGCGTAGCCGCGGGCGTAGGCGGTGTTGAACTCGATCAGGCGGTCGAGGGCCCGGTCGGCGTTCTCCAAATCGTCCACGAGCGACCGCGCGTGCGCGCCAGCCACGGGCCGGCCCGCCTGCGACGCGAGCGCCTCGTCCGTGGCGCGCCAGACCAACCGGAGCCGCTCCTTCGCGTCGGTGGCCATCTCCCCCTCGACCTCGTTGTACATCGGTAGCGCGAGGTAGCGCGCGAAGGCCTGCTCGACGCGGGACCGGGCCGCCGGCAGCTCCGCCCGATCCACGATCGCCGGTGGCCCACCCGACGCCCGCCGGACCGACGCGCCGACGCGCTTCAAGGAATACCGCGCCTCGGCGAGCGCCTCCACGCTCGGTACGGCGTCGTCGGCGATGGCGCGCGCGATGGTGGAGATCTCCCGCGATGCCAGCTCGGTGGAGACGGTCGCGCCGATGAAGCTGCACGAGGCGGTGAGGAACACCGCCAGCAGCGCGCGGCGCGAGGTCCGCGTGGTGGTGTTCGATGAATCCATGGGTCCACCTCGTGTCGGTCGGAGTTTGGACACAGCGCGACGGCCGGACCCGCCGCGCGGGACGATAGCACGAATCCACCGCACCGGCCGGCGTGGAAGACGCCCGGAATGCCCGGCGGGTTGCCGCACCGGACGTGCGATCAATCTTCGCACCCGCGCCGTCCCGCTTGTCGCGGCGACGCGGAATGCCAGAGTCGGACGTCGCATGATCGGTTGGAGGTCGCCCCATGAACCTGCGCGCGCTCGCCCTCTCCTCCTTCTTCGCTGCCGGCTGCGGCACGAGCGAACAGCCGGGCGGACCGGTCGCGGGTCCGCTCGACCGCCACTGCGTCACCGACGGCGGAATGCTTCGGCAGGCCACCAGTCAGGCGGACTGCCGAACCCGACCGGACGGCGGGGTGGAGGCGCCGCCGAGCTACGGTGAAACCCGCTTTGGCACCGAGGGCGACGACGACGATTGCAAGTATCGCGTGGCCTTCTCGGTCCCGCCCATCTACCAGGACACCGACGTCGAATTCACCGTCACGGTCTCCGACCTCGCCGACGGCACGCCCGCCCGCGGCGCCGGCGTCTACGCCGAGGCCACGCTCGGCGACACCCACCCCGCGCCGCCGACCAATCAATCCGCGGTCGAGGGTCCCGACGGCACGTACAAAGTGGGCCCGGTGCGCTTCGACGCCTCGGGCCGCTGGACGGTGCGCTTCCATTTCTACGGCGACTGCTTCGACTACGCCGACGACTCGCCGCACGGCCACGCGGCCTTCTACATCGATCTCCCGTAGTCGAGTGCGCGCCCTCCGTCCGCTCGTGGCGTCGCTCCTGCTGGGCGGTTGCGGCGTCGCCTCGCCCGCCGCCTGCCCCGCCGATCTGCCGGCCGCCTGCCCATCGCCCGCGCCGAGCTTCGACGGCAGCGTGCACGACGTCATCGTGCGCCGGTGCGCCATCTGCCACGGCCCGAATGGGGAAAACCCTGGACGCCCGCTGGAGACATACGAGCAGATCGTGCCGCAGCGGTCCGAAATGTTGAGCCAGGTCTACGCCTGCCGGATGCCTCCGCCCGGCGCGGCGCCACCGACCGAGAGCGAGCGGCTCGCCCTGCTGGGCTGGCTGGTCTGCGGCGCGCCAAACAACTAGGGAATTGGCGTCCGCACAAACGCCGGTTTCCGAAATCGGCGAGGGCCGCCGGGCGGGCGGTCGCGGGGCGATTCCCATGCTACAGCTTGCCCCCATGTCGACCTCATTCCGAGTCGCCCAGGGAAAGCCGCTTTCCGACGAGGAGCGTGACCGGATCGACGCCTGGTGGCGCGCCGCCAACTACCTCTCCGTCGGCCAAATCTACCTTTACGCGAATCCACTGTTGAAGGAGCCGCTTCGCCCCGAGCACATCAAACCGCGCCTGCTCGGCCACTGGGGGACGACGCCCGGCCTCAATTTCATCCATGCGCACCTCGACCGTCTGATTGTCCGGCGCGACGTCAATGCCATCTACGTCTGCGGCCCCGGACACGGAGGTCCCGGCCTCGTCGCCTGCGCGTGGCTGGATGGCACCTATCCGGAGATTTATCCGGGTTGCGGCTGGAGCGAGGAGGGGATGCGGAACCTGTTCCGGCAATTCTCCTTCCCGGGCGGCATCCCCAGCCACGCCGCCCCCGAGACGCCGGGGTCGATCCACGAGGGCGGTGAATTGGGCTATTCGCTCGCCCACGCCTTCGGCGCCGCGTTCGACAATCGCGACCTCCTGGCGGCCTGCGTCGTCGGCGACGGCGAGGCCGAGACCGGGCCGCTCGCCGCCAGCTGGCATTCCAACAAGTTCCTCGACCCGGCGCGCGACGGCGCGGTGCTGCCGATCCTCCATTTGAACGGCTACAAGATCTCCGCTCCCACGGTGCTGGCCCGAATCCCCGAGCGTGAGCTGGCGGAGCTGTTCCGTGGTTATGGCTTCGAGCCGTGGCTGGTCGCCGGCGACGAGCCCGCGGCGATGCACCAGGCGATGGCCGCGACGCTGGAGGAGGTGTGGGCGGCGATCCGCGCGATCCAGGAGGAGGCGCGCGCGGGGAAACGGCGCGCCCGGCCGACCTGGCCGATGATCGTGCTCCGCTCCCCGAAGGGCTGGACCGGCCCGAAGTCCGTCGGGGGCAAGCGCGTCGAGGGCAGCTTCCGCTCGCACCAGGTGCCGCTCGCCGACGTGCGCGGCGATCCCGCGCAGCTGAAGATGCTCGAAACCTGGATGAAGAGCTATCGCCCCGAGGAGCTGTTCGACGGCGACGGCCGCCCCGCCGCCGCCATCGCCGGCCTCGCGCCGCGCGGCGAGCGCCGGATGGGTGCCAATCCCCACGCCAATGGCGGATTGCTCCTGAAGAGCCTCCTCCTCCCCGATTTCCACGACTACGCGGTCAAGGTGGAGCGGCGCGGCGTCACCGTCGCCGAGGCCACCCGGGTGCTGGGCGAGTTCCTGCGCGACACGATGAAGCGCAACCCCGACAACGTCCGCCTCTTCGGCCCCGACGAGACCGCCTCCAACCGGCTGGGCGCGGTCTTCGACGCGACCGACCGCGCCTGGGACGCCGAGCTCCTCCCCGACGACGATCACCTCTCCCCCGACGGGCGCGTGATGGAGGTGCTGAGCGAGCACCTCTGCCAGGGGTGGCTCGAGGGCTACCTGCTCACCGGGCGCCACGGCCTCTTTTCCTGTTACGAGGCTTTCATCCACATCGTCGACTCGATGTTCAACCAGCACGCAAAATGGTTGAAGACGGCCCGACACATCCCCTGGCGCCGTCCGATCGCCTCGCTGAACTACCTGCTCACCTCGCACGTCTGGCGGCAGGACCACAATGGCTTTTCCCACCAGGATCCGGGCTTCATCGATCACGTAGTGAACAAGAAGGCGGACGTGGTGCGGGTCTATCTGCCGCCCGACGCGAATACCCTGTTGTCGGTGGCCGATCACGCCCTGCGGAGCCGCAATTACGTGAACGTGATCGTCGCCGGGAAGCAGCCGGCGCTGCAGTACCTCGACATCGACGCCGCCGTCGCCCATTGCACCGTGGGCCTCGGCATCTGGACCTGGGCCTCGACGGACGCGGGCGTGGAGCCCGACGTGGTGATGGCCTGCTGCGGCGACGTGCCGACGATGGAGTGCCTGGCGGCGGTGGACATCCTGCGGCGCCATTTCCCCGACGTGAAGGTCCGCGTGGTCAACGTGGTCGATCTGATGACGCTCCAGCCGGTCTCCGAGCACCCGCACGGGCTGTCCGACCGCGAGTTCGACTCCATCTTCACCACCGACAAGCCGATCATCTTTGCCTTCCACGGCTATCCCTGGTTGATCCACCGGCTGTGCTACCGCCGGACGAATCACCCCAACCTCCACGTGCGCGGCTACAAGGAGGAGGGGACCACCACCACGCCCTTCGACATGACGGTATTGAACGACCTCGACCGCTTCCACCTCGCCGGCGACGCGATCGACCGGGTGCCGCGCCTCCGCGCCGTCGGTGGCCACGCCAAGCAGTGGATCCGCGACCAGCTGGCCGCGCACCGTCAATACATCGCGCGCCACGGCGAGGACATGCCGGAGATCCGGGATTGGAAATGGCCTTATTGATCCCCCGATGAACGTCCTCGTCCTCAACGCCGGATCGAGCACCTTGAAGTGCGATCGCTATTCAATCGAGGGCGTGCCGCCGAGCCGCGCGCCGGATCCGGACTGGGAGGCGCAGGATCGCTGGGGGGGATTGGCGGACGTGCCGGCGGTGACACGCCGTTTGCTCGACGGGCTCGATCCGGCGCGACCGCCCGACGCCGTTGGCCACCGCGTCGTCCACGGCGGCGACCGCTTCCACGAGGCGGTGCGGATCGACGGCGCCGTGAAGTCGGCGATCCGCGAGCTCTCCGAGCTGGCGCCGCTGCACAACCCGCTCGCGCTGGCGGCCATCGAGACCGCCGAGGAGCGATTTGCCGGGATCCCGCAAATCGCGGTGTTCGACACCGCCTTCCACTGGACGCTCCCGCCCGAGGCGCGCGCCTACGGCGGGCCCTATCAGTGGATCGAACAGGGGATTCGCAAATACGGGTTTCACGGGATCAGCCACTCCTACGTCGCGCGGCGCTGCGCCGAGGTGCTGGGGAGCGAGCCGACGGCGCTGCGGCTGGTGACCTGCCACCTCGGCAACGGCTGCTCGCTCGCCGCGGTGCGCGCCGGCCGCTCGGTGGACACCACGATGGGCTTCACCCCGCTCGACGGGCTGGTGATGGGGAGCCGCTCGGGCAGCGTCGATCCGGGCATCCTGATCCACCTCCTGCGGCGCGGCGCCACCGTCGAGGAGCTCGATCACGTGCTCGAGCACGGCAGCGGCCTCTTCGGGCTCTCGGGCGTCTCGAGCGACCTGCGCCCGGTGCTGGCGGCGGCCGCTCGCGGCGACGAGCGCGCGCGCCTCGCGGTGGCGGTGTTCGTGCGGCGGCTGGCGGCGTCGATCGCCTCGCTGGTGCCGGCGCTGGGCGGGCTCGACGCGGTGGCCTTCACCGCGGGGATCGGCGAGCACTCGGGAGCAATCCGCGCGGCCACCTGCGCGCTGCTCGATCCGCTCGGCGTCACCTTCGATCCGGCGCGCGACGCGGGCGCGGGCGATCGGGTTATCTCCGTCGGCGAGGAGCGCCCGGCCGCGCTCGTCGTCCACACGCGCGAGAGCTGGGAGGTCGCGCGCGCCTGCGTCCGCCTCGTCGGCGACTAATCGGCGGCGGCGCGGCGCCGGCCCAGGGCGCGCGCCCGACGGCCGACCGGCCTCGCCGCAGGTGCGGGCGGCGGTCGAGGTGCGAACTGCAGGCGGCGCACGTATACTCTCTCATCCAGCGAGGTGTCCGATGAAGCTCCCGGAACAGGTCTCCCAGCTCGGTTTCGTCGGCGAGCGCAAGGCGGTCGCCCTCCTCTTTCTCGGCTTTTTCGCCACCGTCTTCACGCTCATGGGGTTCCTCGCGAGCAGCCAGCTGCCCGAGTGGACCGCCGCCTTCTTCGGCCTCGGGGCCTGCTACGGCATCGGCTTCTTCGCCGTCGCCGCGGACTGGTTCTGGGGGCGCTGGTTCGCCGTCGGCCTGGGCAACTCGGGGCTGATGATGGCGGTGATGGCGCTCGTCGCGACGCGCGAGATCCTCCCGCAGATGGTGGTCTTCGGCGCGATGCATGGCCTGATCACGCTGTGCCTCCTCGGCGAGAAGATGGCGGCCGTCTACGAGGCGCGGCCCGACTGGCGCCAGCGCTTCAAGCTCGACGAGGGCGGCGTGGTGCGCGTGAAGCACTCGGTGACCCGCGCCGCGACCAGCCTGCCGTCGCTGATCCTGTGGGCGCTCGCGCCGCGTGACGGCGCCGGAATGGCGCTGCTCGCCGTCGGTGTGGTCGGCATGGTGGGGCTGCTGCGCGGCCGCACCTGGGGCGTGCTGGCGGTCGCTTCGGCCGGCGCCGCCGCGGTCGTGAGCGCGCTCGCCGTGACGAGCCACGCCTCCGCCGCCACGCCGCTTCCGGGCCTGTGGGCGCCGACCTTCGGCGTCCTCGCGGGCGGCCTGCTCCTGCTCTCCGCCCTGCCCTTCGCCCGCCCGATCGCGGCGTTCCTCCGCCGCTAGCTTCGTCCCCCGCCCTACTCCGCCGTCGGCTCGACGAACAGCGCCGTCACCGCCGGCCGGCGCAGGTACACCGCACAGAACGCGTAGTAGGCGACGAGCAACGCCGCCCCCGCGCCGACGATCACCCGCTCGAGAGTGGTCTGCAGCGTGGCCAGCGCCTCGACGGGCCCGTGTTTCTGCATGGCGGCGATCAGCGCCACGTTCGCGTCGCGCCCGTCGTGGGCCTCGATGATCAGCACGACCGTCTGGAGCACCGTGTAGGGCACGCTCAGCATCGCCGCGAACTGCCAGGCGCCGTGGCCCCAGTGCGAGCGCCCGAGCGCCCGCATCGCGCCCACGAAGAGCATGGTGGAGAGCACCAGGTTGGCGATCGCGAGCGGCAGGTTGATCCCGCGCCGGGACCACGCGCGCTCGCCCACCTGGTCGCCGACCTTGTCCAGCACCTCCGCCGGGAGGCGGCCGGTGATCTGGCTGCGCACCTCCAGCTCGCGCCGCCGGGCGACGACGAAGTCGTCGTGGTCGCCCGAGTAGGCCACCACCTCCGAGAGCGCCCGCCCTCCGCCCAGCCCGCCCACCACCATGGCGATGCCGGCGAGGAGCTGAACGGTCCGCGGGAGGCTGCGCATGGGCCCGACGGTGTTAGCACAGCGGCCGCGCTTTGGCGCGCTTGACCCCCCCGAGGTCGACGTGCATGCTGCCGCGAATGATCGCTGCCCAAAAGGTCGTCACCCTCGATTACACGCTGAAGAACGACGCCGGCGAGGTCCTCGATTCGTCGGAGGGCAGCGAGCCGCTCGCCTACCTCCACGGCGCCGACCAGATCGTGGCCGGCCTGGAGCGCGCGCTCGAGGGCCTCGACGTGGGCGCGGTGCGTGACGTGGTGGTGCCGCCCGAAGAGGGCTACGGCGCACCCGATCCGCAGGGCATCTTCCCGATCCCGCGCACGGCCTTCCCGCCCGACCTCGCGATCTCCCCCGGCGACACCTTCATGGGCGAAAACGATGAGGGCGACGCCCTGCCGGTGCGCGTGCTCGAGGTGCGCGACGACTCGATCCTGGTGGACGCGAACCACCCGCTCGCCGGCGTGACGCTGCACTTCCACGTCACGGTGCGCGAGATCCGCGACGCCACGGCCGAGGAGCTGACCCACGGCCACGTCCACGACGAGGGCGGCCACCACCACCACTGATCCGCGCCGCTTTCTTCCGCTTCCCCCCCGCTCAGTTCCACAAGTACGACAGCTTCAGCAGCACCACGTCCGTCGCCGGCCCGCCCCAAAACGGCGAGAACGCGATCCGTCCCGGGCCCTCGGTGGCGTCGTCATCGGTCTGCGATTGCGAACGGGTGTAGACCGCGATCACCGTCGAGCCCGGCACGTACTCCCAGCGCATCACCAGGTTCAGGTTGATCGCGCCCTCGCGGCCGTCGTTGGCATTGGAGAGCGGCGCGCCGTCGTGGCGCGGGTCGCCGGGCGGCTCGGCGAGAGCCGCCCGACCCGGAGCGAAGAATCAAAGGAAAAAAAGGAAGCCGAGGAAACGGAGGAGTTGCGCAGAGCGCGCCGCGGCGATCGGCCGCGGCGCCGCTACTCGGCCTTGACGCTCGCCGGAACGCTGGCCGCCTCGGCGGCCTCGCCGGTCTTGATCCGCATCCCGTAGAACGAGCGGTAGACGAACACCGCCGAGATGACGAAGAACAGCGCGGCGACCGCGTAGGTGGTGGGCGAGTCGGGGTTGTCGCGGCGGAGCTTCTCGGCCAGCTCGACGGCGAGCAGGCCGAACAGCGTGGTGAACTTGATCACCGGGTTCATCGCCACCGACGAGGTGTCCTTGAACGGATCGCCGACGGTATCGCCAATGACGCACGCCTTGTGCAGCTCCGAGCCCTTCTCCTTCAGCTCGACCTCGACGACCTTCTTCGCGTTGTCCCACGCGCCGCCGGCGTTGGCCATGAAGAGCGCCTGGTAGAGGCCGAATACCGCGATCGAGATCAGGTAGCCGATGAAGAAGAACGAGTTCAGGAACGCGAACGCCAGCGTCGAGAAGAACACGGTGAGGAAGATGTTGAACATGCCCTTCTGCGCGTACTGCGTGCAGATCTGCACGACCTTCTTCGAGTCGGTGACCGAGGCCTTCTCGGTGCTCTCGAGCTTGATGTTCGCCTTGATGAACTCGACCGCGCGGTAGGCGCCCGTCGAGACCGCCTGCATGGTGGCGCCCGAGAACCAGTAGATGATGGCGCCGCCGGTGATGAGGCCGAGCAGGAAGGGCGGGTAGAGCATCGACAGCTTGTCGAGGTTCACGCTGAGCGCCGCGCCGTGCTCGGGCGTGGTGAGCGCCATGATGATCGAGAAGGTCATCGTGGTCGCGCCGACGACGGCGGTGCCGATCAGCACCGGCTTCGCGGTCGCCTTGAAGGTGTTGCCCGCGCCGTCGTTCTCCTCGAGGAAGTGCTTCGCCTTGTCGAAGTTGACGTCGAACTTGAACTTGCTCTTGATGTCTTCCTTGATGCCGGGGAGCGTCTCGATCATCGACAGCTCGTAGACCGACTGCGCGTTGTCGGTGACCGGGCCGTAGCTGTCGACCGCAATCGTGACCGGGCCCATGCCGAGGAAGCCGAAGGCGACCAGGCCGAAGGCGAACACCGGAGCGGCCATCGCGGCGGCGCTCGCCGACATCGCATTCGCCTCGAGCACGCCGATGAGGCCGGCCTGCGCGATGAAGTACGCGATGCCCATGAGCCCGACGAACACGATGCCCATCCAGTAGGCGCTGAAGTTGCCGGCGGTGAGGCCGGCGAGCACGTTGAGCGACCCGCCACCCTCGCGCGACGCGGTGACGATCTCGCGCACGTGGCCCGACTCGGTCGAGGTGAAGATCTTGATCATCTCGGGGATGATCGCGCCGGCGAGCGTGCCGCACGAGATGATCGCCGAGAGCTGCCACCACAGCGCGCCGTTGCCGAGATCGGGGATGAGCAGGTAGGACGAGATGAAGGTGACGGCGACGGAGATCCCCGAGGTGAGCCACACCAGGAAGGTGAGCGGCGCCTCGAAGTTCATCTTGTCGGCGTTGCGGTAGCGGCCCGTCGCGATCGTCTCGTTGATGAGGTAGGAGACGCCCGAGGTGATGATCATCATGATGCGCATCGCGAAGATCCAGACGAGCAGCTTGGTCTGCAGCTCGGCCTCGCCCTTGAGCGCGAGCAGGATGAACACGATCAGCGCGACGCCGGTGACGCCGTAGGTCTCGAAGCCGTCCGCGCTCGGCCCGACCGAGTCGCCCGCGTTGTCGCCCGTGCAGTCGGCGATCACGCCCGGGTTGCGCGCGTCGTCCTCCTTGATGTTGAAGACGATCTTCATCAGGTCCGAGCCGATGTCGGCGATCTTGGTGAAGATGCCGCCGGCGATGCGCAGCGCCGAGGCGCCGAGCGACTCGCCGATCGCGAAGCCGATGAAGCAGGGGCCGGCGTAGTCGTGCGGCATGAACAGCAGGATGCCGAGCATCATCAGCAGCTCGGTGGCGACGAGGAGCATGCCGATCGACATGCCCGCCTTGAGCGGGATGGCGTAGGTCGGGAAGGGCTTGCCCTTGAGCGAGGCGAACGCGGAGCGCGAGTTGGCGAAGGTGTTCACGCGGATGCCGAACCACGCCACACCGACGGACCCGGCGACGCCGACCACCGCGAAGGCCAGAATCGCGACGACGTGCATGGTGCCGTAGTCGGCGCGCTCGAACCAACCGAAGTAGAGGACGATCACCGCGCCGATGAAGGCGCCGAGGATCGCGATGAAGCGCAGCTGGGTGAACAGGTAGGTCTTGCACGTCTCGTAGATCAGCTCGGAGATCTCGCGCATCGACTCATGAACGTCCATGTTCTTGAGCTGGCGGTAGATCACGAGGCCGAAGGCGCCGCCGGCGAGGCAGATCACCAGGCCGATGCTGAGCAGCGTGTGGCCAGTGACGGCGCCGAGGAACTTGACGCTGGGGTTGGCGAGATCGGGGAGGCTCTTGAGCGCTTCGGCTTCGCTGGCGCGGGCGACGCCACATGCGAAAAGAGCCGCGAGAGCGGCGGCACCGGCGAGGAGTCTACGCTTGATCACGGGCAGCATCTTGGACATGACCTCCGAGTGTGGACGGCGCGGCCGGCTTCGAGGTTCGAGGGGGCGAAACGGTGAGGCTCCGTATCACACGGGAACGCGGGGCGTCAAGGCTGGAACGCGTGGATCGGCGTCGGCTCGACCGCTGGCGCAGGCGGCGACGGGGTGGAAGCGGTCAGTCGGCCTTGCTGAGAACGACGAGGCGGTAGTTGCTGAACTCGGCCTGGCCGGCGGAGTAGAGCACCTCGGTGACGAGGCGGTAGGGGATCGAGCGATCCACCAGCAGCAGCATCGTGTGATCGAAGGGCGACCGGCCACCCGTCATCACTTCGAGCTTCTTCAGGCGGTTGGCGTGCTTCTGGAGCGTGTCGACGAGCGGCGTGATGTAGTAGCCGTTCGGTCCGTCGCGCTTGACGCCCGGGTCCACCGCTCCCTGCCGCACCGCCACGATGCCGTCGCCCTCGACGATGATCGCCTGCGTGCTGACGGTGACGTTCACCGATGGCTGGGGCTTGATCGCCGAGCTCGACTTGGGCAGCTGGAGCTTGTCGTCGACGCTCATCGACGCCTGCGCGACGGCGAACTGCTTGAGCATGAACACGAGGAGGATGGACATCATGTCCATCATCGCCGTGATGTTGAGGTGGCTGACCTCGAGCTCACCGACCTTCGACCTGAACTTGTCGAGCTTCCGGCGAGCTTCCCGACGTCCGAGGATCGGGCCGGCCATCAGTTCACGCCCGCGGCGAGGGTGACGTCGTTGAAGAGCGTCTTGCTGCCGTCGTTGCGCGCGGCGTCCATCGCGGCCACCACGACCTCGTAGGTGATGTCGGGGTTGGCGTTGATGATCACCTTTGTCTCGTCCTCGAACTGCTTCTTGATGTCGCCCATCTTCCGGGTCAGCGCGGCGTAGTCGTAGTCGCCGCCCTTCTTCGGGATGGTCGGGACGCGGCCGGGGACGTCGTTCTCGTAGAGCACGGCGCCCGAGGCGGCGATGGTGAATCCCTTGTCGGAGATCTGCAGCGTAAGGTTGAGATCCTGCTTCACCTGGTCGGCCGGGCCGGGGCCGCCGGCGCCGACGGTGGGCGCCGACACGTTGATGTCGGCGAGCGCGGCCGCGAAGGTGGTCGTCATCATGAGGAACATGATGACGTTGGTGACGATATCGAGATAGGGGACGAGGTTCAGCTCCCCGTTCTCCATCTCTTCGTCTTCGTGATCCTCGCGGATCTTCCGCATCTTCGCGGCGAGCCGGCCTGCGGTCACGTGAGCCTCCTCGAGCGATCCCGATCCATCGACGCGCGAGCGCCGGGATCGATCTCTAGCGCGCCTGCTGCGCCTGGCCGCCGACGCTGTGCGCGTCGGCGAGCATGTTCTCGAGCTTCATCGAGAACGCCTCGAGCTCGTTCTGCTGCTTCTTCGACACGCCGTTGAGGAAGACGTGCGCGATCATGCAGGCCACCGCGATTCCGAGACCCATCGCGGTGTTGTGCATGGCCTCGGCGATGCCGTCCGAGAGCATCTTGGCGCGCATCTCCGGGGCGGCCGAGCCGACGGCGGCGAACGACCGGATGAGGCCGGTGATCGTGCCGAGGAGCCCGAGCAGCGTGGCGATGTTGGCGATCGACCAGAGCGCCGGGATGCGCTTCTTCAGGTCGGGCGTCACGTCGGCCATCGTCTCCTCGATCGCCGTCGAGACGGCGATCTCGCCCTTCGGCAGGCGCGAGAGGCCGGCCTTGGCGACGCGCGCCACGGGGGCCTCGGTCGCCGAGCAGAGCTTCACGGCGCGGTCGACGTTGTTCGCCGCCACGAGCTTACGGATCTGCTCGAGGAAGGCGCGCGCGTTGACCGAGCCCTTGCCCAGAAAGAAGATCGTCCGCTCGACGATGATGGCCAGGGTGGCCGCCGAGCAAAACAGGTTGAGGTACATGAAGAAGCCACCCTTTTCGATGAACTCGGCAAGTCCCTGCATGTCCTCCTCCGCGGGGGAGATCCTCCGCCTGGGCCGTCAACAAACCTTCAACGCTGGAGAATGGATACGGGCCTCTCGGGCTGTGAGAAAGAACCGTATGAGTCGCGAACTATAGCGAAAGCGTCCAGTGTGTCAAGCACGTAGCCGAGGCGTTTCCCCGTCGGGAGCGTCACTGGGCGCTCGGGCCGGCTGGCGGGACGAAGCTCTCCGGGTAGCGCTCCGCCCGAGCGACGAGCTGATCCCGCTGCGACGCGTAGTCGGGCGCTCCCTGGTTGAGCACCAGGCCCCGCAGCTCGTTGACCAGGCAGCGCGGACCGCCGCCGCCCTTGCCGAACAGCTCGCCGAGGTCGAGTTCCTCGATGGTGAAGCCGCGGCGCACGAGCTGACCCCGCAGGCCGGTGGACACGCCGTGGGGCAAGAGCAGCGTGCCGTTGACGCACAGGCCGTTGCATGCATAGGCGAGCGCGTCGTCGCGATCCACGGGGTAGACCTCGACGGTGCCGCCGACGAACTGGCGGATCGCTTCGAGCGAGCTGCCGACCAGCGCGCCTCCGTGCGCGAGGAGGACGGTGTCGCCGGCGCGGTTTGCGATCGCGTTCAGGCAGGTGTCGCCGTGGAAGAAGGGGTCCTGGATCTGCAGCTCGAGGAGCCGGCCATTGGGGGGCAGGAGCGGGCGCACGTCGTCGAGGGCCGCCCGCACCGTGCGGACGCCCCACGTGGCGATGTAGCGGTTGCCCGCGACGAGCTGCAGGTCCGCCTGCCCTTCCCAGGAGTGCGCGGCGACGCGCGTCTGGAGGCCGGCGTCGGTGGCGAAGGCGCGCACGAACTCGCGCTCGGCCTGCCGGTGCGGCACCGACATGTTCGCCAGCAGGTAGACCCACTCCTCGCCGGAACGGAAGAGCTGGCCCGCGTTGGCCGTGTAGATCATGCCGGTGAGCGGCGGGTCGACCGACGGCGGCGGCATGACGAGGATGTGGCCGCCGGCGCGCGTGATCGCGTCGCAGAGCGAGATCCACTCCATCATCGCGCGCCGCGGGTTGGTCTCGCTGCGCGCCTCGGAGCGAAAGTTCTGCCCGCCCCGGATGTGCCAGTCGGACCCCGGGTAGGACATCAGGTAGGTCACGCTCATGGTGGTTTCTCGCCTCGGATGGCCGACCGGTCGTTGGCCCCCGCCGCCGATGGGGCAGGCTCGGCCGATGCGCGGCAAGCTACCACGCGCCTCGCGAAAGGCGCAACGAAGCCGGGCCGACCTGGAGGGAGAGGGAGAGCGAGGACGAGAGCGAAAGCCGGCCTACTCGTCCTCGTCGGCGTCGTAGGTGCCGGGGTGGCGGCGCGACTGCTCGATGATTTTTCGCAGCAGCTCCTGCGTGCGGCGCTGCTCCTCGGCGCTCTTGCCGAAGAACTCGTACGCCGGGCGGGCGCCGGCGCCGCTCCAGCCGATCCCCAGCTCCTCGCCGAGCTGGCGGCCGAAGTCGGCGAACGCCTCGTCGACGAGCTGGCTGTAGGCCGCCGTGTCGGTGGTGTAGCGGAGCGAGCCCTCGACGAGATCCGTCGGCGCCGGCGTCACGGTGCGCTTGAAGTGCCACGCCGGCCCGCCGTCGACCGCGATCGAGAAGTCGAAGTCGGCCGTCAGGCTGGCGGTCCTCAGACCGAGGCTGTCACGCGCGCTCGGCGTGAGGACGTAGGCGAGGTCGAACGCCACGGGCGACTTGCCCGTCGGGAGCTCCTCGGGCGAGATCACCGACAAGGGCACGTGCTCACCGAGCACCTGCTTGAAGGTCGCGAGGAACGCCCCCTGCGCGCGGTTGCGCCCCTCGGCGGAGAGCGCCTCCTGGGCAGGTGCGAGGTCGGCCGCGTGGCCGTGGAACGCGACGCGCGCCTCGGTCGCCTCCTTGTCGCGCAGGGCGTCGATCGCCCGCGCCATCGCCGCCATGCCCTCGCTGCGGTTCGGCTTGTCGAAGCTCGCGCGGGCGTCGTCGTACAGGCTGCGCAGCGCCGTGCGTGCGTCGTCGGCGTGGCGCCCCGACGGGAACTGGGTGAGGTAGTCGCGGTAGCCGCTCACCGACGCGCCATAGCCCGCGGCGTGCGCCCACGCGTCGTGATCGGCGTTCGCCACGTTGACCGGCAGCGCGCCGCCGTAGAACAGCAGCACGCCGCCCGCCGCCGCGCCCGCGTAGGTGAGGAGCGTGCGCTTGCGCGCCGCCTCGTCCTTCTTCGCCTTGACGCCGAGGAGCAGCTCCGGCGGGACGAGATCGAGCCCCTCCTCGGAGTCGAGCAGCCCGTCGGCGAGCAGCGACAGCGTGCGCTGCCGCGTGTCGAGGAGGTTCTGCGCCCAGTCGACCGCCGCCTGCTGGCCGCGGATCGAGAGGTGGAGCGGCACGCCGCCGAAGTCCATCCGCACCGTCGTCGACTGGTAGGCGCCGTTCTGGAGGTGATGCGTGAGCGCGACGTCCCACAGGTTGACGAGCGGCCACAGCGTGACCTCCTCGATGTCCACCTGGAGCAGGTAGAGGGGGTGCACCTCGGTGAAGCAGCCGAAGGGGCTCGATCCGACCCGCCGCAGGCGGCGGATCGCCAGCGTCCCGAGCACCGGGACGGCGACGACGAGCGCCAGCATGAAGCCCTTCGTGCCGCCCTCCCACAGCGACTCCGAGGCGGTGGTGCTGTAGAGCGCGACGAGCCCGACGGAGATCGCCGAGAGCAGCAGGAGCACCGGCCCGGTCAGCGCGCGCTGGACGATCCGCGTCGGCGTCCAGTTCTTTTTCATCGCGGCGAGCACCGTCTGCGACGCGGCGGGCAGCTCGCGGATCGGGAGCGTGCTCTTCGCCGGGAACTGGAAGTCGAGCGACTTGCGCTTGTCGAGCTGGCGCGCCCGCGCGAGCATCCGGTTGGCGTCGGCGGAGCGCCGCATGCGGAAGAGCTGCGCCGCGAGCGCCCCGATCCGCGTCGCCACGTACTTCCGCGACTCTCCGTCGGGCGGCAGGATCTGGAAGATCTGATCGACCTGCGCGTCGGCGAGGTCGGGGCGGTTGCGCAGGAGCTGCACCTGCACCTTGCGCATCAGGAAGACGAAGTCCTGGAAGTTGACCTCGCCGTCCTGATCGATCGCCTTGTCCAGCTCGACGAGCGCCTGGTCGAACTGCTCGGTGTCCATGTAGCAGTCGGCGAGCGCGATCCGCACGCGCGTGTCGGCGGAGTCGATCTCGAGCGCGCGCTGGTAGGCGACGGTGGCCTGCTGATACTGGCGCTGCGCGTAATGCGCGTAGCCCTTGTGCAGATGGTAGACGGCATTGTTCGGCTGCGCCGCGATCACCAGCTCGAACTGCGCCAGCGCCTCGCGCGGCTGGCCGCCATTGAGGTAGGCCATGCCGAGGAGGTCGCGCGCGAAGGCGAGCTGCGGCTGCAGGACGAGGACGTGCTTGAACTCCGCCTGCGCGCTCTTGTAGTCGCCGCGCTCCATGGCCGTCTGGCCGGCCTTCATGCGGACGTTGATCTCGTCGCCCCACTGGGTGAGGCCGTCGTAGTCCTTGCGCGAGACGACGTTGGAGAGGACCTCGTAGGCGGCGCGGATGCGCTTGAACTCCTCGGGGTGGCTCTCGGGCGAGTACTTGCGCACGAGGCGGAAGTAGGCGCGCTTGACGTCGCGCTCGTCGGCGCCCCGCTCGACGCCGAGCACCTCATAGTAGTCGCTGGAGTGGAAGTTCATCGGGCAGGTCTCCTCGGAAGCCGCCTCTAGTACGCGGCAGCGGCGGAAAGCTCGCCGAGCCACGAAAGCCTAGCACATGGTTTGCGGGCAGGGGGACGCGCGCCCATCGGAGGGGCACCTCCATGCAAATGGCGACCGCCGGCGGCGGAGCACGCGAAGAAATCGCCATCCCGGTCCGCAGGTCGCGCGTGGCCTACCGCGTCCCGTCGACGAGCTTCCGCTCCACAAAGTCCGCCTTCGCGATCGGTTCGAAGTCGCGGCGGTTCATGCGGCCGATTTCGTCCCGGGCCAGGTGGAAAAGGAGGCGGGAGCGCACGGGGGCGCGCGAGGCGGCTGCGAGGGGAGCCACCTTGTCGCCCGTGGGGGACGGCGCGACGAG
>JAJXSP010000507.1 GCA_021784515.1 Myxococcales bacterium
CGACGGCACCACGCGCCCGTCGAAGCGTCCGACGTCCACCCCGTTGTGCACCACGAACGACGGCGCGGGCACCAGCGGCCCGATCGAGCGCTCCACCGCCGCCGAGGTGTAGACCATCGCGCGCGGCGGCCGGCTGCGCGCGAACAGCCCGAGGGCGGCCGGCTGGGTCCAGTGCTCGAAGGTCGTCCCGGCGCGCCACACCACCGGCAGCCCGAGGCGCGCGCCGACCAGCCCGGCTGTGACCCACGCGAACGGCCGGCTGGCGAAGATCAGCTCGCAGCGACGGACGCGGGCGGTGTTGGCCAGCTCGTCCACCGCGTGGAAGAAGGAGCGCACGTAGCCCCCGAGGAGCGCCGCCCGTCGGAGCGCGCCGCGCGGCGCCTTGCGGTCGCGCGGCAGGTCGGGCAGGAAGACGAACTCGTCGACGCCCGCGTCGTCGAGGAAGTCGACGATCTCGCGGCCCGGCCCGACGATCGGCACCGGCTCGATCCCGTGGCGCGGCAGGAGCGGGATCGCCTGCGCCGCCTGTCGTTCGGCGCCGCCGAAGGAGGCCGAGGGCTGGAAGTAGAGAACGCGCACGTCAGACCCGGAGATCGCGCAGGCGAGCGAGCGTGAGCGGCGCCTCGTTCTCGCCGCGGCAGCCATACCAGCACTTCGTGCAGTCGTGCGGCGCGGGGCGCTTCCAGTCCATCTCCGTCCAGTGCGCGAACGGATCGAACTCGGGGCAGATCTTCGCGTAGCCCCACGGGTCGATGTGATAGAAGCGCCGGCCCGCCGCGGTGCACTCGTCGCCGATGCGGCCGCCGTTCTCGAAGTAGGGCAACACGCGGTCGAGGTAGTGGTCGGAGCTGACGATGTGGTGCTCGCGGCGCTTGAGGTGCTTCAGCTCGTCGATGACGCGGGCGAGGGCGCGCAGCTTCTCCTTCGCGATCAGCTCGCCCGCCTGGTCGGTCTTGAGCGGGCAGTAGGCGGAGAAGGTCTGGTACACGCCCCAGCTCAGCGTGGTGCGCGCCACCTCGACCACCGAGTCGAGGTTCGACTCCATGATCACCGTGTTGATCACCACGCGGTCGAACCCGAGCGCGCGCAGCGCCGGCATGCGCTCCTCGATGCGGCGGTAGAGGCCGGGCAGGCCGCGCTGCTCGTCGTGGCGCGCGCCGACGTAGTCCACGCTGATCGAGAGCTGCTCGAGGCCCGCCTCCCGCAGCGCGCGCGCCTTGTCGACGGTGAGCAGCCAGCCGTTGGTGAGGAGCGCGGTGTAGGGGCGCGGCGAGAGCGCGACGACCTGCCGCACGAGGTCCGTCATGTCGCGACGGAGGAGCGGCTCGCCGCCGGTGAAGGTGACGCAGAACGGGCGGAGCTTGCGCACGATCGGCGAGTAGTCGGCAAGCTCGTTCCGACGGTGGTCCTGCCAGTACGGGCAGAACGAGCAGAACGCGTTGCAGCGCTTGGTGACCTCGAGGTAGAGGATCCGCGGAGCCGCGCCGCCGAGCACGTTGTCGAAGAAGGTACGGCCGTAGGCGAAGCGGTCCAGGGCGCGCATACGGGGATCGCGTCGCAAACCGCGCGCCGCTCCTCTCCGCCCGCGAGCAGGGCCCATCCTCGCCCCGGGTCTGACCGCCGCTAGTCGCAATGCCGTTCAGATAGCGAGGCGCCGTGGACGTGGACGTGGACGTGGACGTGGACGTGGACGGCTTCTTCCGTTGCTGGGACGGGACATCGGCCACGGCCGCGAAAGGTCCTTGTCCGAACGGCAATGCCGCTAATCGCCGGCCGGCGCCACGAGATCGATCAGCTGGTTGCGCATCACCCCCGCCCCGCCGAAGTCCCCGGTCGACCACGGATCGAAGTGCAGCAGCGGCGCCTCCCATCCCTTGGCGGCGGTGACGAGCCCCGCCGTGGTGAGGTCGTTGCTGAGCGGCGCCTCGGGCTGCCCGAGATCGAGCAGGGCCGCGGAGACGAGCGGCCCGTCGGCGCAGGTGTCGAAGCAGTTGCCCCCGCAGGTGGCGATGTCGAGGTAGTTGCCGTGCTTCTCGCGCGACGAATAGACTATTACGCGCGGGGGGCCGCCGCCCGGCGTGGCGGTGGCGCAGGCGCTCGAGCCGGGGACGGCGGAGCAGGTGGAGTCGCTCTCGCAGGCGGTGCCGCGGTGCGCCTGCGTCAGCACGCCGACGGTGGCGGCGGCGCCGGGCTCGACGTCGGGGTCCACGGTGATCGCGAAGGCCTCGTTGTCGCCGAGGTGGCCGTTCAGCTGGCCGCAGTCGCGGTCGTAGAGGACGACGTAGGCGATGGAGAGGCGCGTCGGTTGATCGGGGTGGCGCCGCGCGCGGTAGACGATCCCCGTCGGCGCGCCGCACGTCTCGTCGGGGTGCAGCGCGATCGCCGGCAGGTTGGCCTCGGCCACCTCGCTCTCGAAGTCGTCGTCGAGGCCGTCGCCGTCGCGGTCTTTGAACACGCACCGGCCTTCGTTGCAGGTGCCGCCGCGCGACTCGCAGCGGCCGTCGCCGGCCGACACGCAGCGGAACGACGACGAGTAGTGCGTGTCGCGGCAGGCGTGTCCGTCGGGCGTGGAGCAGGCCGGGCAGCCGCCGACGGGTGGGCCGCAGAGCGCAGCCGGATCGGCGGTGCCGCCGGCGAGGTTGTTCCACCCCCCGTCGCGAACGGTGCAGGCGGGCGAAGTGACGAGGAGGAGAAGGGCGGTTCCCACCGCGTGGCGGGAGAGGACCGTCGAGCGGCAGGCCGGTTCCATGGCCCGTCAGCATGACGGAAGTGGCCGCCCCGGATAAGGCACGGGCGCCTGCCCACCGTCGGGGCGGGCGCGATCGCCGCCGCGTCAGTGAAGGTGATCGATCGCCCGCGGCGCCCCCGGCGCCAGCCGGTCGCGCAGGGCGAGCAGCGCCGGCATCACCAGCAGCGCCGACAGCAGGCACGCCACCTCGCCGATGATCGCCAGCGCTCCGAACGACACCAGCGCGCGGTTGTGCGCGATGAGCAGCGAGCCGTAGCCGATGATCGTCGTCGCGGAGTTGAGCGCGACGGCGCCGCCGGTGGTGGCGATGATGCGCCCGATCGACGCGCCGCGGTCGGCGCGGTAGCGCAGGTAGATGTTCGCGCTGTAGTCGATGCCGATGCCGAACGTGATCGGCAGCGCGACGAAGTTCAGGAAGTCGATCTTCAGGTCGAGCATCGCCGCCGCGCCGAGCATCCACAGCACGCCGAGGAACAACGTTCCGAGCACCAGCAGCGCGCCGGCGCGGCCGCGCAGGACGATGAGGGTGAGCGCGGCGACGACGGCGAAGGAGGCGAAGGTGGCGCGCGGCCCGTCGTGGGCGATCGAGCTCACCATCGCGGCGAAGATCAGCGCGCGTCCGGTGGAGGCGACCGGCACGCCGATCTCCGACGGCACGGCTTCGATCGCATCGGTGAGGCGCATCAGATCGCGGCCGTTGGTGATCGAGAAGCCGGTGCGCGGCGGGTAGACCAGCACCACGTTTCCGACGGTGCCGTCGCGCTCCTCGAACGGGCGGCGGGCCAGGGCCGGGAGGTCGGCGATCGCGAGGGGGCGAACGTCGGCGGGCGGCCGCAGGTCGGCGATGCGGGCGCGCTGCTTGTCGGAGAGCAGCTTGATCGCCGGGTCGGCCAGCAGGCGGCGGATCTCGCCGATCAATTCGATCTTCTCCTGCTGCTCCTCGGGCGTGCCGGGCAGCACGTCGTCGATCGTCACCACGTGCGCGATCGGCGAGCGGCTCCCCTCGGCGCGGGCGCGGCGGCGCAGGGCGAGGGCGGCGCGGCGAGCCTCGTCGAGGTTGCGTGCCAGCAGCACCTGCGGCGAGAGCGTGCGGCCGAACATCTCGTCGAGCGAATGCTCGGCGGCGGGATCCTCGCGGTGGCGCGTGCGCAGGTTCGAGAACTCGTACTCGAAGGGGTCGCTCAGCCAATGCGGCAGAGCCGCGAGCGCGGCGGCCGTGAGGGCGGCGC